>CAISRK010000187.1 GCA_903887815.1 uncultured Bacteroidales bacterium
AGCTGCTTCAACAGCATTGCCAGTTGCTTTCATCGGGTTGATGATAATGGTATCGCCAACTTTTGCTCCGACAAGTTGCAGGCTTTTATCAGCAACCGTATCGATGGCAAGGCGCGATGAATGCGAAATACCATTTTCGAGAGCACTGCCGTCGGTATCAAGCTGAACAAAGTCGCCAATCAGGATGTCCTTTTCGCCGGCAACTTCGGGATTAATCATTGTGCCGAAACGCTGGCGCATATCATCAAGGTATTTATCCACCATGGTATCATCCACTTTGATAACGTGGTAATCGACAGCAATATTTTCGTCGAGTACAACTTCAAATGCCGGGGCAAAAGCAATATCGAAGTAAAATTCAATATCCTGTCCTTCTTTCCATTCGAATTCAGGAGTTAACGAGGTATTTGGCAAGGGTTGTCCAAGAATATCCAGTTTTTCGTCGGTAATATAGTTATGAAGTTCATCGGAAACGATTTTATTCACTTCATCAGCAAAAACAGCACCGCCATAGAGTTTTTTGATCATTCCGAAAGGCACATGACCCGGGCGGAAACCCGGAACATTGGCTTTGCGCTGGTAATCTTTTAATATCTTGTTAACTTTGTCGGTATGGTCAGCCGGGCTGATAACCATTTTAAGTGTTGCTGTTAATTCGCCTGTGTTTTCCCTGGTAATTTCCATTGTATAAAAAAATGTTTGTAATTTTCTGTATTATTTTGATTATCTGACAGTTAAAAGCATAAAACCCTTAATTCAAATAAGTTTGCAAAGGTAATATTTTAAATGATTTATTTCATTAAAAGCTACAAATAATATTGCCATTTATGAATAATTGGCCTTAATTTCAAAATACAATTACTACTTTTGTATTATACAATAACAATTCAAACTAATTCCGGATGAAAAAAACGATTCAAATAAGCGGCTTGCTTTTTCTTTTTTTTATGTCATATAGCGGTTACAGCCAGGTGCCGATTAAAACAATTACTGAACCCGTTGCATACAACGATTACATTGTAAACCAGCAAAACCTGATCGGGAAGAACCTGCTAAGTTTCATTGATGTTTTCAGCGATACCACAGCTTCAAAAAATGATGCTACAAGTAGACTGAACATTGTAATACTTACCGCTTCGGATGCCATCGACAACCTGAACAGTCTGAAGACCTATGACCCGGATTTCGGCCTCAAGCAAAGCGCCCTCAACCTTTTCAGCTTTTACAAACGGGTAATGGGGACAACCTATTTTTCGATACTTGATGAAGTTTATTCAGCACAGCCTGATTCGCAGAAAGTGAACGAGCTGGTTGCATCAATAACCGAAGAAGAAGCCGGGTTTGATAAGGCTTACGCTGATGCACAGGAAAAATTTGCGGCAGCAAACAACTTTACGCTCGAAAAAAATGAGCTTGAAGAAAAGTTTAACAATTAAACCTAAATTTCATTACATAAAAAAAGAGCAGGATCTGCTCTTTTTTTATGCTCAACAACTGGCTAAATGCCGGTAAATAAGAACTTAAAAGGAATAAAAAACACAAAGCTCAGAATTATGAATCAAAAAGTAAAGAAGGTAATTCCCTTTATAATTTTGTGTTCTGCGTTTAGTGTATAAAGTAAGGTTTAGCTCTAGTTATTCCGCATATGTCCCGACCAACGCCTTGCATTATTACCCGCGGCAGCTTTTGGTACCTGATGGCCCACATTGCCACGTCCCTGCTGCTTTACAGCTTTTGTCGGGTTATGATCCATGAGTGGGAAAGCATGGTTATCGATAACGGCTATCCGCTTCGAAATCAGTTTTTCAATATCGCGGAGGTATTCTTTTTCTTCCGCATCGCAGAACGAAATCGCGGTACCCTTTGCCCCTGCCCTGCCGGTACGGCCTATACGGTGCACATAAGTTTCGGCAATGTTCGACATTTCGAAATTAATTACATATTCAAGGTCGTCAACATCAATACCGCGGGCAGCTATATCAGTTGCAACCAGTATACGGGTAGTTTGTGCCTTGAAATTGGATAAAGCACGCTGACGTGCATTCTGGGCCTTGTTTCCGTGTATGGCTTCGGCACTGATGTTATTCTTAAGGAGAATTTTCACCACCTTGTCCGCTCCATGCTTGGTACGGGTAAAAACCAAGGCCGTTTTAATACTCTGATCTTTAAGCAGATCGAGAAGCAAGGCATTTTTGTTGCCTTTGTCGACGTAGTAGATATATTGTTTGATGATATCGACTGTTGACGAAACAGGTGTTACCGAAACCCTGGAAGGATTGTGCAAAATGGAAGCCGAAAGTTTAACAATTTCGGGAGGCATAGTCGCCGAAAAGAACAAGGATTGCTTCTCTTTGGGAAGCAGCGTGATAATTTTTTTGACGTCGTGGATAAATCCCATATCGAGCATGCGGTCGGCTTCGTCGAGAACAAAGATTTCGACATCGCGCAGGTTAAGGAATCCCTGGTTTATCAGGTCAAGCAAACGGCCGGGTGTTGCGATAACAATATCGACACCACGCAGCAGAGTTGCGGTTTGCGGGTTTTGATTCACACCGCCGAAAATTACGGTATTTGTGAGGCCAGTATGACGGCCGTAAGCGTTAAAACTCTCGCCGATCTGAATGGCAAGTTCACGGGTTGGAGTAACGATAAGGCTCCTGATTTTCCGTTTCCGGTCGAAAACTTTATTTTTACTCAGTAACTGCAGGATTGGAATTGCAAAAGCTGCGGTTTTACCGGTACCGGTTTGTGCACTGCCTAAAAGGTCGGTGCCCTGTAATATAATAGGGATGGATTGTGCCTGTATGGGTGTAGGAATTGTGTAGCCTTCTTCTTTTACAGCTTTTAAAATAGGCTCAATGATGTTTAATGATTCGAATTGCATTTTAAGTATTTAGTAGTTAATGCGCTATGCTTAAGAACAGAATTCTGTCCTTATGGATTTTCGCAAGTTCAAGATTTTGTCTCTGGAAGTTGAGAATATGTGTTATTCTCAAAGTGAATGCCTGTTTAATTAATAGGTACAGGCTAATATCAAAGGGTAAAAATCCCCGGTTCGCGTGCGTCGGTATAACGCGGGTTTATTTAATTTTGGCAAAGGTAGTCTATTTAACGATACAAACACAAAATATTACCTGTGTTAAGGTAACTGTCGGTTTTATAAGCAGTTAAACTTGGATAAAGGTCTATATTTTTATTTTACGCCGGGATTCTTTTTCCCAGCCGACAGCATTTCGATGCATTTTACAAGCCTTGCGTCGCGGGTTTCCTGTTTTTGGGCAGAGGTTATCCATTCGACATATTCCTTCTGATGTGTAAAAGATAGTTTATCAAAAACGGCTTTTGCAGCGGGATAAGCGGCAAACAATTGTGCGAGATCAGCCGGGGTTTCAACGGTCCGGGTTTCGTTGTCCTCAATTATAACCACTTTAACCGTATCACCTGGTACTTTGTGTATGGCATCAAGTACTTTTTTATTAAGACCGATGATATGGCAGGGCGTTTTCATTTCCACCAGCGAAACCCGGTATTCGAAGCCGTCGAAATACGTTTTTACCTTAACCTGCCCCTTTTTACCGAATTCTTTCTCAACATCGAACGGAAATTCGATATAGCCGGATTCGAAGTTCCCGGCTTTGATTATTACTGCTTCGAAAAAGTACTCTTTCATTTTACCGGTGAATTATTCCTGATAAACAAATTAGAACCCGAAAAAATCTGTGGGAACAAGAAAATGAAAACTTCTGCCAGGGCAACCGATGTTTCGCGTCAAGCACTACTTAAAACCTCATTCCTTAATTTTATATCTAAGGTAATCTATCGAATCGGGTTTCCCGGGCGAAATCCGGAGTTCACTGAAATCATTGTTAAATTCCATAATCGTCGAAACAAACGTATTAACGTTGCAGACCGGTTTGGCGGCAAGTGCCTCGGCAATCGTTTTCCAATCAACTGACTTACTGTTTATAATCTTGTTTTGAATGGAAGTAAATCTCTCATCAGTAGAACTTACCGATTCAGGAATCCCTCCATACAATGCCTTTAGATATTCCAGGTAGGCCGGATGGTACGATGTATTTGCAAGCGGGCGGTTTGCATGATAAGTGAAGTTTTTTGCCGAATCCGGCCAGTATTCAGTTACCCTGTCCGAAGCACATTCAAGTGATATGATTTCGTGCCTGGAACCAATAATATAATTCTGACCCGAAGCATGTTTAATACGTTTCACAAAACCTACAGCCTCAGCAAATGATTGCTTTTCGAGCACTCCCCGTGCAACACAGCAAACAGGCAGCCCATCAAGGGAGCTTTTCAGGTCGGGTAATGAATTCTCAGTAATTCCAATCTGCCGGTTCAATCCGTTGGCCCCGATATAGCCGGCAAAAGTCGTTACAAGCTTTCTGTTGCCTGTATTTTTATCCTCTATGTCCAGTATAACCTGGAAACCATGATAAAATGGGGTAATGTCGATATTCTGGGCAATATAATTCGGGCCACCTGGCTGTCAATCCACAGGGTGATGGGGCGGTTCAGGTGCATGCGCACCACCCGGAGG
>CAISRK010000188.1 GCA_903887815.1 uncultured Bacteroidales bacterium
CGGGGGACGAGTTTGAATACTCCTCGCATTTTAAACATTGCCCTCCCCAGCAGATATAATTTTGAATTACCATCAACAGCAGAAGTGTCATTTAAAAGGCATAAAACATATTATTATCAATAAACGTTAGATCATGAGCAAATTAGTCCATGTCTTCTTTATACTTATTTTATTCCCACTTTACCTGAATGCACAGTTTCTTGAAGACAAAGTTAAACCACCCAAAATACATGATTTTGCATCATCCCTGCAATTCCTAGCTTCACCAGGTCTGGAGGGCCGTGAAACCGGAACACAGGGAGCTGCCTTAGCAGCTGATTATATTGCTTCGATAATGCAGAATATCGGGTTGAGACCTTTCTACCAGGGTATCAGGTCGGACTTAAAACTGTCAGATTATTTTCAGCCATTCAAACTGATCCGTGTAAATACAGTTAAATCAGCAATTGATATTTCACTTGTCAAAAACCCGGAGCAACAGTTGCATTTATTGCAATACAATGATTATAAAGTGAATAATGTTTTCCGATCGCTTACCAAAGAGTCGGATCTGGTATTTGCCGGGTACGGTATTGTTGATCCTGACCTTGGTTATAACGATTATGCCGGTAAGGATGTGAAAGGGAAAATAGTACTTGTAATGGAAGGGTATCCCGGCCAGCGCGATTCAACGAGTATTGCATGGAAAAAATTTAAAACGGCGTCGGATAACGACATATTCGACCTGGATTATAAGTGTGTGGTAGCCCGCAAGCAGGGCGCTACGGCAATAATTACTATAAATAAAGGCTTCCTGGCTGCAAAACCTGGCCAGCAGCTTCAAAAAAGCAATACTTCTGCAAAAGATGAAATCTATACGAAAGCTGAATATACATTTCCGGCAAATAACATTGAATCGATAGTGAGTTGTTTCAGGTTGAATTTTGCCGGAAGCGATAAGCTGGCCTCATTGTTGGGAATTGATTTCCCGAAAACAGAACAGGAGATCGCTGAGCAACTGAGCTTCAAATCGGTTGAGTTGAATGCCGATATTAACCTCACCACCTCCACCGCTATCGATACAATTACGGTTAATAATGTAATCGGGGTACTACCGGGCAAAGACACATCACAGACTGTAATTTTAGGTGCTCACTATGATCATCTTGGAAAAAGGGGAAACACTGTTTATTACGGAGCCGACGATAATGCTTCCGGGGTAGCAGGTCTCCTGGCCCTTGCTGAAATGTGGACCGGAAGCCATATCAACCCGCCCTGCAACATCCTTTTTGCTTCATGGATAGCTGAGGAAAAAGGACTGATCGGAAGCGAATATTTTGCCGGGAGTCTTAACTCACCGCAGCAAGTAAAACTCTACATCAATATGGATATGATTTCACGAAGCGTGTCGGAGGATACAGCTGCCTGCCAGCTAAGTATTGGGACCTGTACTCCGGATGAGTATCTCAGGGAACTGGCCCGGAGTATAAATTCCACTCTTGTGAAACCTTTTACACTTGATTTATGGGACGTAACCGGCCATACCGGAAGTGACTATGCATCATTTACCGCAAAAAACATCCCGGTAATGACCTATAATACAGGCCTTCACAACGATTACCATACCCCGCGGGATATTCCGGGATCAGCTGATCTCGTAAAAATGGGGAATGTGCTAAAAGTAGTTAACGGATGTTTAAATTGCTTTATTGAAGAAATAAATGCGAATGCAGCACACTGAGTGAAACCAGAGCGTTTCTGGTTACAGTTTTCTGGATTCAGAGCCTGTCTTAGATCCGGTTTTTGTTCTCCACTATCATGGTATTGACTCGTTGAACGGCGGCTAAGCACCACAATTCCCTTGTCACGCTGAGCGGAGTCGAAGCGCCTCATAATACTCAAATCACACTATTCATTCTGGTTATCAATATTGCGATTCTTCGCATTTGACGGATTATTGCATTTTGCCAGTTCTTTAATTTTATTCCAGTCCCCGGCTATTAGTGCTTCCTTTTTAGCGCGAGACCAACCTTTAACCTGTTTTTCAAAGTTAATAGCCTGTTTAGGATCAAGAAAATCGGCACAGTAAACTAATTCAACCGGTCTGCGGGTATAGGTATAACTATCAGGGTCAAAACCTACATGGTGTTGGGCAAGTCTCTTATCGACATCATTGGTGATACCTGTGTAATAGCTGTTATCGGAGCACTTCAGAATATATACATAGTAATACCTGCGAATGTATACCATCGAATGTTGGTTTAGATGCGCTTCGACTCCGCGCAGCGTGACAAATATAGTGCAAGTGGATTATTTTTTTCTAAGGTGATGGAAATTCGTTTCTGCTAATTATCTGATAAATTAAAGACATTTCAATTTGGTGATTCAAAACTACTCTGACTACTTGTCACGCTGAGCGGAGTCGAAGCGCCCTAAAAACCTGTTACGCTTTCTGCTCACATTTCCTCACTGTATATTTCTCAAGCGCTTTTAAATTCACTTCAACGCCAATTCCGGGTCCGGTAGGAACGGTAATGGTGCCATCCGAATTAAGCTCAAACAGAGTTTCAACTATATCTTCTGTGTAGTATTTCCTGTTAGGTGAAAGATCGCTTGGCAGCGTGAAATTAGGGAGTGAAGCCAGTGCTACATTCCCGGCACGGCCAATGCCGGACTCAAGCATTCCGCCATGCCAGACAGGGATATTCATTGTTGCGCAGTAATCGTGGATTTTGATCGATTCGGTATAACCGCCTACCCGGCCGGGTTTTATATTTATAATGCGACAGCTCCCCATTTCGATAGCGGCACGGGTATCGCCAAGAGAGTGAATGCTTTCGTCGAGGCAGAGATCGGTTTTAATTTTGCGCTGCAGTTTAGCATGGTCGAAAATATCGTCGTACCCGAGAGGTTGCTCAATCAATGAAAGATTGTACTGATCCATCTTTTCGAAAACAGGCAGGTGATCGAGCGTATATGCTGAATTGGCATCAACCTGTAACAACATACCGGGATATTCGAGGCGAAGCGCTTCAATAAACTGAAGGTCACGGCCGGGGGCAATTTTAATTTTAATGCGCTGATACCCTTCTTTCATATACTTTTCCATAACATGAAGTAAATCAGGAACCGTCTCGCTGATACCTAAACTCACTCCTACATTAATTTTCTCTTGTGTCCCACCCAGCATTTTCGACAACGAAATTCCCTTTGATTTGGCAAAAGCATCATACAATGCTGCTTCAAGCCCTGCTTTGGCCATCATATGCCCGCGAACCTTCGCATAACTTGCAATTGCTCCATCCACGCTTGAAATATCTCTTCCTATGATAGACGGAATGAGGAAATCATTCAATATGTGCCAGGCAGTCGGTACTGTTTCGTAGGAGTAAAACGGCGTTTCTTCAGCAACACACTCTCCCCAGCCGGTAACGCCTTCGGCATCAACACGCACCATAATATGCTGTTCATCATATTCGGTTCCCATTGAAGTTACAAAGGGTGTAACCAGGATCATTTTTGTGTGGCGCAGTTCAATTCGGTCGATACGCATAACTGTATAGTTTTTATGGGTTTTTCTTTAACAGGGAACTATAAGTTCTTTGAAGTACGGTTTACGAGGTACGATTTGGAGTGATGCAGGTTCAAAAAGGCACGAATGCCCCAATAATATCATTCGTAAGTCGTAAATCGTCATTCGTCCTTAATTATTTCTTTTCCACTCTCAGTAAAGGAAACGATTCCTCTATTTTCAAGAGAGGTGCAAATTGTTTGTAGGTAACAAGCCCGAGTTCCGATTTTGGTTCGAGTGCAAGTACGATCAGGTTGCCCTTCAACTGGTTAGTAGGGATGTACAAAAAGTCGGAGGCTGAAATTTCACCTTTGTATTCGTTCAATTCCACAATCGGGTTTATTATTATATCCCTTTCAAAATCAATTGAATCAATGCCTTTGATAACGTACTGTTCAATACGCTGGCCTTTCTGTTTAATAAAGTCCTTACTTAGTAATGCATGGTTGCCTGCCCATTCAACTAATTCGTGGTTCAGTTTTGGTATCAAGTAACCTGCAGGCTTCGACACATCAAGCAACGTTTTTACAACAGGGTGGTAATCATTTACAATCACAACAGTATCGGTTCGAGAGGCATATGAATATAATGGAAGGGTAAGTTTTTCGCCATTTTTAACGTGCTCCGATTGTATAGATACTTTCAGATTGGCTTTACCGGAAATAAGCGTTTTGCGGTCGGCTCCCACCACCTTTTTAATTTCGGATTTATGAAGAAAAACATATTCGAGCATCCCGCGCATACCCGTCATTTGTCCTTCGGCTCGGTGTTTAATGTTTTCAACATAGTTATCGGTTCCGTTCAGGCCTTCCTGAATAAACGAAAGTGTGTTCTGTATCCCGAAACTCTGCCTGCCGTCATTAATATCGAATGTGCTGTGCCGGATATAATCGATTTCGGGAGGACCGCCAGGACAATACCCAAACGAGCTGAAGGCATTGATGCTGAGATATTTCAACCAGAAAGGGAAAACTTCCTTATACGACAAATCCCTGATTTTCTGCGACACATTCGGATTGGTGGTTGTGCCTAAGGTTTCGTCCGAATTTTTACGGTAACCATATTCTTCCCATTCGCCGCCATAAGGGTAATATTCATGAATATCCATGGTGACTTCGAACAGGTACTTGTCAAAAAACCGGTGCAAAGCCTTTGTTTCAGGTTCTGAAAGCAAAAGGTGATTACGGTTCAGGTCGGCATCGTTTCCATTCCTTCTTTTGTTAGCTTCAGAGCCGTCAGGATTCATTTGCGGAACAATGACAAGGTCAATTTTATCAAATAAATACCTGTTTTCGGACTTGAGAAGAGTTTGCGCGAGCAGCAATGCACCTTCCTTTCCCGATTGTTCGTTGCCATGCTGCTGGGCAAAAAACAGAACTTTTATTTTTGACCTGTCTTTCCCGAATTCCGAAGAAGAAAATTTCAAAGCATAAAGGTTACGCCCCTGAACGGTCTGCCCGATGGTTTCAACATTTAAAAGGTCCGAGGTTTTGTCCAGTTGCTGAACAAATGTGGTTAAATCACTGTAGGAAGTTACTTTCTGATAATTGTTCAGTTCGAGGGGCGTTGTAACTTGCTGTGCAAATATATTGGATATAAAAGCAAGGCTGATAAGAATGGTAATACGTGTTTTCATTATGTGGTGTATTAATTCATATTTAAATTAATCTGTTGCTCTTTGTTACGTCATATTGATAAAAAATGATTATTTTAATACCCTGCATTCTGATCCTCAACACCGATATTCGGGTTTGAAAGGATTTCGCTCAAAGGAATTGGAAACAGCATCTGGTAAGGCTGGGTAACAGTCGGAACCAAATCAATAGCCCGTTTGGTGCGTATAAGGTCGAACCACCGTTTGCCTTCGAAGGCAAATTCAATCTGTTTTTCGCGTTCAATAAGTTTACGCAACGAAACAGTTGTCCCACTCAGTATAGGTTGCAGGCCAGCACGACTGCGGATAGTGTTGATATCAGAAAGTATTTCGGGTTGGTTTGCTAAAGAGTCGAGTTGATAATTTGCTTCTGCACGTATAAAATACATTTCTGCTGTCCGCAGAACTATTACCCTGTCGCTTCCTGTTGCAAGATCGGAGTATTTGGTGGAATAATATTTCCCTGAATAGCTTGTAGCAACCAGGGGCTTACGTTTATCATTGTCGTCAATATTAATCAATAATCCTGAAGGTGCATTTTCGTGCCTTCCGCCAAGGGTCTTGGGGAAATTATACTCTGCAAGGCGATTTTTGTCCGAGGCACTGAAAGGACAGTAAAACAAAATCTCACTACCGGGATCTGAACCATGTGAAAATAAATCTTTATATGACGATTCGAGTGAAGGCCGAGCCTGCAGTACTATATTGGCATTCTCACGGGCATGAGTTGCATTGCCCATTGTAAGTTCAACACTTGCCAGCAGCGCTGTTGCTGCCAACACAGTTGCTTTGTCAGGTTTGGTGTTACTAATGTTGAGCCGTGCAAACTCCAGGTCGGCCACTATCTGATTATACACTATGCCGACAGAACTACGTGGTAAAAAATATTCAGGCAAATCAGCAAGTGTGGGAAATAATTTGAGTGGAACACCTCCATAAAGCCGAACCAGGTTAAAATAATGCAGTGCTCTTAAAAAACGTAACTGACCCTGGTAATCTTTCTTTTCGGATTCCGACAGGAATGAAACGTCTTCCAGTTTGTAAAGCATATAATTTGTTCGGTTCAAGGCTAAATATATATCAGCCCATATCCCTTCCACCAGGATGTTATTAGCCAGCAGGCTGTTTCTGTCAACGGCATAATACTCTACTTTGGTTCCGTCGGCCACTGTATTATCGGAAGCAATATCGCCGACAATTACCAGGTTGCGTCCATAATAATGCTGCAGTTGCAGCCCATCGTAACAACCAAGGAGGGCCGCGTACACATTTTCCTTGTTGCTGAAAGCTTCATCGGCCGAAATCTGCATTTTCGGCCTGAGATCGAGGTTTGATTCGCAGGCCGCTACAAACATCAAAAGGAGAACTAGAATCTTGCGCATAAGCCTATTAATAAACTCTTTGGTTGAGGACAGGTGAAAAAATCTGTTCCAAGGGCAATTGTATTAAGACCGTTGTAATTCACTTCAGGGTCAATGCCTGAATACCGGGTAAAGGTTAGCATGTTTTTGCCTGCAATAAACAACTCCATGCGCTTAAAACCGGCTTTTCTTATCAGGGAAAGAGGCAATTCATTGCTTAGCCGGATGGTTTTTAGCCGTAAAAAAGATCCGTCTTCAACAAACCGCGAAGAAGTGAGCTGATTATAAACCGATGCTTTGGGGACATCGGTTATATCGCCCGGATGTTGCCATCGCCTCAGAATAGCCGTAGTCTGGTTACTTTGCGAAATAGTTTCGGTATAAATGCGTGTCGAATTAAAAATTTCGTTTCCAGATGAAAACGCAAACATAAAGTTAAGGCAGAACCCTTTGTAAGTTAAAGTGCTACCGATACCTCCGAAAAAATCAGGATGAGGGCTGCCGATTTTCTTACGGTCGAGGTCGGTGATTTTCCCGTCAAGATTAAGGTCTTCATATATAAGATTACCGTCGTCAGGGTCTACACCCAACACATTAAAACCGTAAAAGTACGAAACCGGTTCACCTACAGTAATGCTGCTGCCTGCTCTCCCGATATTTTGAATAGGCTGGTCCTGGTAGAGTTCGAGAACCTTATTCATGTTCGCAGTAAAGTTTAAGTTGGCATCCCAGCTAAAGGTGCCTTTTATGACAGACGCAGTAAACAATGCTTCTATACCCTGGTTTTGAAGTTTCCCGATGTTGGACATCATATAAGCATATCCCGAAGAGGTAGGCATTGGTTTTTGAAGCAGCAGGTCTTTTGTTTTCTTGTAATAGTAATCGGTACGAACATTCACCCTGCTGAACAATTCAAATTGAGCCCCCAGGTTTAACTGGGTGGTCGATTCCCATTTCAGATCGGGATTGGCAAGCTGGGTGGGGCTGATGCCACCTTCGCCACCGTAATTACTGCCTGCCGAAAAAAGATTTTGCGATGTAAAATTACCAATCTGATCATTACCTGTCTTGCCATAACTGCCTGACAGAATCAGTTTTGTAAAAGCCCGGTTCTCGAAAAATGATTCTTTCGACACATACCAAAGTCCTGAAAAGGAAGGAAAGAAACCATACCTGTTGTTCTCACCGAATTTCGATGAGCCATCGTAACGCATATTTAAGGTAAAAATGTAACGCTGGTCGTAACTGTATTTTATCCTTGTGAATAGCGAATTGGCAGCCGAATTGGTTTCATATGATTGGGTGGCAATTGGGGTTGCCGCATCCTGTAAAAACTCAAAGCTTGTGCCAGCAAAATTCTGTGCCCTCAGGAAAATATCATGCTCTTTATTGCTTTCGAGGCTGAAACCGGCAGTTATATCCAACTGCTGCAGAAATCTTTTAATGGAATAGTCGGCATACATAGTTTGATAAAAACGGAGTGCGTTGCTCGTGGCTTCGATGCCCAGACCGTTATATTTTGCTCCCTGCCGGGTCGATTTGGGGGCAAAAGTTTCCTCCCGAAGATTGTAATAATCAAGTCCGGTCAAACTCCTGAGAATAAAGTTTTTAAAAATCTCATAATTGACTTTGAAATTGAAGGTGTTACGATAGGTATATGCCAGGTTTTTCTCGAGCATGGCAATTGAAACCGGGTTGGCATAGGGTCCGTCGTTGTTGTATGTTCCATCGCTGTTGGAAACCGGGTAGACCGGTGGCATTGAGATGGCATTGGGCAGAGGGCCGTTAAGCGTTTGGTCGCCTTCCACCCGGTTATTGACTGAATAGGCAAAACTGTTTCCTGCTTCGATACTCAGGAGATCGTTAATACGATAATCATAGTTCATGCGGATATTGTATCGCCGGAAGTCGGAGCCTAGTATAATACCTTCCTGGTTGAAATAATTGCCGCTGATGTAATAACGTGATTTTTGAGTGCCTCCACGCACCGACAAGCCCAGATCAAAGGTTGGAGCCTTTCTGAATATTTCATTTTGCCAGTCAGTATCGATGGAGTTGTTTCGGATTTCATCCTCACTGTATACCGGAGGTTTCCCTCCTGCTGCTGCCTGTTCATTCATCAGTTTCATCCATTGATTGGCATTGAGCATATCAAGCTTACCGGTAGTTTGCTGAAATCCATATTGGGTATAAAACTCTATCCTGTTTTGGTTCGGCAATCCTCGTTTCGTATTAATAAGGATTACTCCATTTGATGCATTCGATCCAAAAAGTGAACTGGCAGCGGCATCTTTCAGTACCGAAACTGACTCAATATCATTCACACTGATATCGTTTATGGCATCAATAGCTTGTCCGCTGAAATCAAGTTGTGAGAAATCGCCGGTAATTACAGGCACACCATCAATAACATAAAGAGGTTTATTCCCGGCAGTTATTGAACTTATTCCCCTTAAGGAAACATTGAGGCTTGATCCCGGCGTACCCCCATTTGACTGAATCAGTAGTCCGGCAATTTCCGATTGCAGCATAGCATTCAGTGAAGAGGTGTACAACTGATCAGTTACATCCAGCTCCCTGTGCGCTACCGACCCTGAAATGAGGTCTTCCGGTTCTTTGCCAAAAGCAACTACTACCGTCTGACTAAGCACCTGAACCATAGGCATGAGTTTAATGTCCAGAACTGTATCGCCTATAGCCATTACGTCCCAGGATGAATATCCAATACATGAAATACGCAGCCTGCTTCCTGGAGATGACGGCACTTCGAGTTTAAACCGTCCGCTTGTGTCGCTGATTGTTCCGTAGGCTGTTGAAATAAGCGAAATGCTTGCACCAGGCAAGGGAAAAGAACTGTTGGCATCGCTTACCAAACCAGTAATTAAGTGAGTGGATTCCCCCTTAACAAGTAGTTTCAGGATCACCGTTTTACCATTAAAACGGGCCTCAAGTCCTGCCTTCCGGGTTACCAACCTGATAATTCCCTCTGCATTTAATTGCCGCGCTGCAACTGTTATGAGCCTGCTGCTTTTAATTTCAGTATCACTATAGGCAAATTCATAACCAGTTAAAGTCGCAACATCACTAAGAATTTGCTTCAGGGGTTGTGATTCGTATTGAATATTGAACTTTTCCTGGCTCTGGGCAACCAATCCTAGCGAAGAGATGCTACAAAGCATAAACAGCATTACGGTTTCCCATTTAAAGAACAGGAAAATCCTTACACATTTGTTTTGCAGGAAAGCCATTTGAATCTTTTCACCTTATTTTGAGGTTAAAGATAATGGAAAAAGTATTGCGTTTGTTGCTGAAAATATCAAGATGGCAAAATCAGCTATTTTCGTAAACTTAAGACAATGGTGTCGTCAGATTGGGTAGCCTTGACAGGAGCCATTGAGCTGATCATTGATAAGGTTTCTTTCAGCGTTTCGTCGCTCAGGGAAAAAGTAAAATTATAAGCTGTCACATCCTGATCAACAAGGAACTTAAGCCCATACCGTTTGCCAAGTTCATTTGCGATATCTTTGAGCGGCCTGTTATCAAACGAAAGTTTAGGCTCTTTCCAGAGCGAAAGTTCCCTGGCGTGTACAATATTGACCTGGAAACTACCTGACGCCTTGTTGAAAATAAATTTTTCGTCGGGTTTCAATTGTTTGATTAACTGCCCTTTACTGTCATTTATTTTAACAACGCCTTCTACGAGCATTGTCTCAATATCAGAAGTGCCTGGATAATTGGAAACACTGAACGAAGTACCTGTTACCTCAACTGAGAGCATGCCGGTATTAACCTGGAACGGGGTGTTATTTTTCAGTACTTTATAAAAAGCAAGTCCTTCCATTTCAACGACCCGTTTTCCAGTGAAATTTTCAGGAAAACTCACATTGCTGTTTTCGCCGAGCCATAAAAGCGAACCGTCAGGCAGCGTAAAGGATTTCACTTCTCCTGATGATGTGGTAAACTGAAGTTGTTTAACAACAGTATCTTTTTGAAAAATGAAATACAGAGCCGCTGCAATACCTGCCAGTATTGTAATACCAGCTACTAACCGGTATACCGGGAACATCCTGATTTTTGGTACTGAATAGGCTTTTTCTTCAATCCGGCTGAAAATGGCATCGAAATCGGGTGCTTTCGATTGTCTCTTGATTTCTTCGGGATGGTTCCACTGATCTTCCATCATGCTGTTAACCTCTTCCGAATTAAACAATTCCTTTTCATCGCGCCTGCTATATAAGCCTGCGTAGAAGCGTTTAAAAATTTCTTTATTCCTAATCTGTTTCATTCTGTATTTTGATTCCTGGTTATTATACACTTAATGTAGTAAATACACTTAAGTGATTATGTTGATATTTTTTTTAGTGCTTTTCGCAGGGTTTGAAGAGCCAGGCTTTTATGTACTTCGATGGTTCTGACCGAAAGGTTGAGTAATGACGCAAGTTCTTTGTTTGAAAAACCTTCAAAATTGCTCATTACAAAAACTTTCCTGCGTTGAGCAGGCAATTCGGCAATGATTTTATCTATACCCGCTTTGAGGTCGGCAAAAATCAATTCGTTTTCGAGATTTGGAATCTGCACCATATGATCGACGATATAATTCCGGTAAGCTTTTTCGTTGATTTTTTTGCGCTGGATATTGAAAAGATGGTTCTTGGCTATGGTATAAATGTAGTTGTTGAGCGAATGTTCTTCTTTCACCCCATTACGCTCATCCCATAATTTAATAAACACATCCTGCACGACATTTTCGGCATCTTCGGCAGAGTTGTAGTACCTAATGGCAAAATAGTATATCTTTTCCCTGTATTTCCGGAAAATTTCCTCAAATGCCTTTTTATCTCCAACCTTCAACCTGCTTACAAGTTGCCTGTCATCATTGTCATCAAGCATAAACTGTTCCCGGTTTTTCTTATCCGGCAAAGTTAATGTTTATGTCGATACTATTCGGCAAACAGAAACTACGCACAGAATATTTATAGCATTATTAAACCAGACTTGAAGATAAGCATTACCACCTATTTATCTATCTTGATGAACCTGGCATTAAAAATCTGGTTGCCCGATTTAATTACTAAAAAATAGTACCCTTGCTTTAATCCAGAAACATTAATCTGCGGTGTGCTGTTGGTTTCGTTTTGCAGAATGAGTTTTGAATAAATATCGTAAATTTCGATAGAGTAATTCTTTGTGTAAGTAAAATTCAATATATCTGTAACAGGATTTGGGAATAATGAAATAATACAAACATTTTTATTTCGTTCAGCTAATGAAGTAATTGGGTTGCAATCGGGTGCGGCTGAAGGGGTGATTGTTTGCAATACTCCATTTACAACATACCAATCCTGCCACGAACCTCCGACCCCGGTTTTCCAGTTGGCAAGATTAAAAGAATTGGCTCCATTAGCTATTCCCGGTACCTGATATACTTTTACAGCCTGAGCATTGCGGTTCCATGTGAGTGGTTGTGATGCCTGGCAAGTCTCCGGCTTATTAGGCATTGTACAGTTTGCCTGAAGAAAATAGGCAAAATCCTGGTAGGACGGATAGCTTCCATAAACATATGCCATACCATTTGTATCAATACACACAGCAACATATTCGTTGCAGGCTATACCAAAAACGACAGGTTCATTATAATCCTGCATGATGCGGGCCAAAAAAGTTACATGCCTGCCTTTCCTGTCGGGGTTATTATAATGTGTATCGGTAATTACATTATCCAGCCAGGGATTTAAAATAAAATCGTCCTTGAGCAAGGTAACATTTGTATTGTAAGGGTTAGCAAGAGCTGCAGCCGATGTCACTGATGCGTATTGCGCCGTATATGCAATATGACCCATGACGGCCATCCCCGCTGAAGTTCCGCCAACAGGTACTTTTTTCTCGTTGATTAAATAATTGATTGCCGAAGCAATTGGTGTGTTTTTCCAATACGAAACATAATCCCACTGGTTTCCACCTGCAATCCATAACGCTTCAGCATTTCTTATTTGCCGGATAACATATGGGTCGGTCGATGCAGAGGCATTATTGAACACTATTGATTGAACTGAATTTACTGATACGCCTAATAGCGAATACAAATAAGTATTGTATCCGTTGCTTCCGCTTGCACGCAACACAACAATATCTCCACCTCCGCTATGCTGTAAAAACCATTTCATCGCATTGTCGTTTTCGGTGGCTCCACCCATTAAGACTGTAACTCCTGATGCAGGGGTTGTAACATCGGAAGTGTCGCCAGTAAAATAGCTTGTATAGTTTTGGGCGGATGCAGTGAAAAATAAGAAGAAAACGGCAGTTGATAATTTCAGCTTTTTCATATTTGGATTCCTTTTATTGTTTGCAAAAATATTTAAGTCAACTACTGATCAGAAACAAAACATGCATTTTATACTGTTTTGAAAAAGTACAGTGAGATAATCAGGAGTATCATTGCAGTTATAAAAAATATCAGCAGAAGTTTAACAAACCATTTCAACCAAATCTGATATGGAATATTTGCAATTGCCAGCACGCCCATTGTAACACCGCTCGTGGGGACGATCATACTCATAATGCCATCACCCAGTTGAAAAGCAAGGATGGCCGTCTGCCTCCCGATTCCCAATAAATCACTCAGGGGCGCAACGATTGGAACCGTTAAAGCTGCCTGGCCGGAGCCGGAAGGAACAAAAAATGTAAAACAGCTCTGAAAAAGGAAAATAAACTGTATGGATACTTCGGCAGGTAAATCCTTGCCCCAGGTTGAAACGGCATACAGAATACTGTCAATGATTTTTCCATCTGTTGCAATAACCAGTAATCCCCGTGACAACCCTATGATAAGCCCTGCAGTAACCATATCTTTTGCCCCGCTTATAAACGAATCGATGGTTTCTTTCCCCGGGAGGCGGTAAATTATTGCCGAAACTATTCCCAGTGCCAAGAATAAAGCTGAAATCTCATTGATATACCATTTCCATTTATTTGCACCTACTACTAAAATAATGAGAGAGATAAAAAGAAAAGCCAGTATCAGTTTTCGTTTCCAGGTAAATTTCATCTGGTCGGCGTTGCTTAAATCCTGCAGGTTGCGGGTTTTATCGAGTTCATAAACTGGACTCAGGGCCGGGTTCCTTTCCAGCTTACGAGCATAAAACATCACATAGGCAATTGCAATTGAAGTCATAATGACCCAGACAATAATCCTGAAATCCCAGCCACTGAACATCGGTAGCTCGGCAATACCCTGGGCAACTCCAATATTAAAAGGATTGGTTATGGCAGCGGCAAACCCCACGCCTGCAGCCATATACGACATACATATACCTGTTATCGAATCATAACCCAGTGCAATTGCCAGGGGTATGGTGATCATCACAAACACGATCACCGATTCGCTCATTCCAAATGTTGCCCCGGCCAGCGAAAACAGGATCATTATCAGCGGAATAACCAGTTTCTTGTATTTAGGTTTCCGTATGCTCAGGTTTAATACACTCGATAAGCCGGAACTGATGGCCCCTGTTTTATTGATCATCCCGAAAGCGCCGCCTACGAGCAGGCAAAACCCTATGATCTGGGCAGCCGAAACAAAGCCTTTGATCGGGGCGGTCAGCATGGCCCAGAGGCCCTGCGGCTGGTTCGGGATTTCTTTGAACGTGCCCGGTACAACTACCATACGCCCGTTGAATTCCGCCCTCTGGTACTCGCCGGCCTGTATTATCCAGGTGAGAATGACAAAAACAACCATGATAAACATGATGATCGTGATGGTGTGCGGAAAGCCTTTTATTTTCATGAGTATACTTTTATTCTGTTGACAATAAGTGGCCTAAATGGCTACCTGATAACACATAATTTTGACGTACAGAACCTGTTCGACTTTAAATCACGGATATTTACAAGGTAAAGACCTTCGGTGCATAATGAAAGTGAAACCTCGGTATTGTCAGCAAACATTTTTGAAGAAATAATCCTGCCTGACATATCAGCCACCTCAACCGAATAGTTGCTTCCGCTTCCCTGGATATGAAATAAATCTTTAGCCGGGTTTGGATAAATGTTCATCTTCAATCTATCATAATTGTTTACCGATACTGTGACATTCCTGCCAACAGTAATGGTATCCGTAACACCCAGAAACTTCAGGCTCATCGATCCGAACCCTGCAATATTGCGCGATGCGGGGTATGGCCCCTGGCTGGCTAAACCGGAAACCGTGCCATCATTCTGTAAAAAAATAAGGGGTGAACTCCCCGAAATATTCTTAAAGTACGATTTTCTGTCGTTTGTAATTCCATAGGCAGCATAGGTATTAGCGGTAATATATATGCCATATTTTAACGAATCGGATATCATGGCATAAGGCAACCCGGTAACGGTATTTTCATAGGTATCGGTGCTGATGAATGCATTGGGCATAATAGCTGTCGTTTTCAGCAAACCAAGCCCGGGCAGAAACTCAAGTGTTCCATGGTAGGAAGTATATCCGTAGCCGGTATATTTATCTATAACGGTCTTTCCTGCAAACCTCGCATTATCTCCTGCAAAGAATGAAATCATTCCAGTTTGCCTTAGTCTAATGTTTAAAAAACTTCCATTACCGGGCCCATTTATAAAATTCATAAAGGTTGTGTAGTCATTTGCAATTACAAAGAATTTCTTAGCTTTATCAATACTTTCATGTACGGTAACATCGTTTTGATAGGCAGGTATTGCCTGAATAATATAAACGTCAGTTGCCCCTTTGGCTTGCAGAACAGATTTTGCATCATTTGCCCTTGTAGCGTCAGTTCCGGTAACAATTACAATTGCATCACTCTTTGCTCCGGTCAGGTTAACAAAATGTGTATATGCATCATCCGACGGGTAGTCGGTTCCACTAAAGTACAACGATAATCTTGCATTTTCCTCAATAACCTTAGGTTGTATTAAATCATTTAAACCTCCGATTACTCCGGTATTTAAATTTATGGTGCATCCATGGATTAATTGCGTGAATTCCATGTTATTAGACCTTAACATACTAACTGTGGTATCATAGGGGTGTATGGCATTTTTATTATAGTAAAATCCTACTGCACCTGTTCCATATACCGTTGCATTTCCTAAGGAATCGATGCAGAGTGCGGTATGATCATCCACCCCGATTCCCATAGCAATTTCCCTTGTTTTTTTATACCAGGAAGCAAGGAAAGAAGATAATCTCCCGAATCGGCCTCTCTCGGCAAAATGCGTGTCGTAAATATATTTTCCGGGTAAAGTTTCCAGGAAATCATTTTCCAGGGTTATTTGCGGGGAATATGCATTCTGCAAAGCAGCAGCCGGATCAACTGAAGTTACTACTGCAGTGTATACTATTGGCGAAAGAATAGCTGTTCCGGCTGAGGTTCCGGAGAGTACACCTCCATGATTATAAATGTATTGAAGCGCTTCCTGTGTTTTGGTCCCCTGGTAATAGGTGTAATATTTCCCCTGATCACCGCCTTTGATAAAAACCCCGTCGTAAGTTATTAAAGAGTCATACAACGACTGTTGCTGAGCACTCGTTCGATTGGGAATAATAAAGTTTTTTGCAGTTATTGCGCCAAAACTTCTGAAGTAATTTGGAATCCATTCGGTTGCAGAAGCATCATAAGAAACAACAGCAATCCTTTTATTATGCGCATGCTGAACAACCCAGCTATAAGGTGCATCGCTCCAGCCGCCGGCACTTTCGGCTGCACCACCTGCAAGCATTATAAATCCCTGGGCAAATGAACCTAACCCGGAAATTGTTATTACAATTACCCCAAAGAAGTATTTAAAAAAATGATTTTTCATACAATTGCTTTCTGGTGTTTTTAAATACTGGAAATAAGTTATATTCCTGGTTAAAAAACAACTCCTTGACTAAATGAATATGTTTCCCTTTAAAAAAAAGGCTGTTCTATAACTTCCTGCAGTTCTTTTAAATTGATATTCTTTAAATGCATTCTAATCTGGTTATGCATTTTCAGGATAAAAACCAACGGAACACTATTACCAGGAGTTTTTCGAACAGCCTCTCGATACAACAATCACTAATCAACCACATCCATTACTGAATCATCAATTTTGTAACATTCAGGTCATTATTTACAAGGGTGCGTAACAAATAAACGCCTCGCGGCAGGCTCGAAACGTCCAGTTTTAGTCTGTTCGGACCTAAAACCGCATTTGAGTTCAGAGTAAATACAACACGTCCGGTAATATCTGCGATGCTAATATTTGCCATTCCGCTTTTCATCAGGTTATAGTTCAGATTGACTTCACCCTTAGCAGGATTTGGATAAATGGAAACATCAAATGTACCCGGTTTATAATCAGCCAGTCCAACAAGCGAATTATTATAAACCTTAATGTTGTCAACTGCCAGTTCCGAGCCACCTGCTGTTGCATTCGGCACACCTGTAGTAGGATTAGTATAACGATCAGTTGTTAGCACAAAAGCAATCCATACAGGACGATTAAACCAACCATTGGGTGCGTCGGGAGTTATTTTTTCCTTCAGGTTTATAGATCGGCTTGATAAACCCGCACCCGGATTCCCAACAGCAGCTGACCAGCTCTCAGGAGCTACGGAGATAAGCAGATTCCCGTTTTCCTCAAAATACTGAACATTTCGGGTAGCTCCGGTTACAGCCGGTGCAATATATATTTTATAATCATCCGGGTAGTTCCCCGAGGATGTGAGCGACATTGCCTGCCAGCTTAGCGTTGAATTATTCAATAATCCTATAGTTGGTAATATCATCCAGTCGTCGGCTCTGCCGGTTAGCGGCATATTCGAACAAAACGATGAAGAAACTGCCAGTTTGGTTCCTGCAACTTCAGGGCGCGATGAGGTGGAAACAAGCCATGCACTATCCTGCCAGCGTTCCTCTCCGGAAGCCTGTATATAGCCATCATTATTAATTACAATCCAATCAGAAGGAAGTTTTCCGGGCAATTCATCGAAAGGCTCGTAGAAAATGGTAGTTTGCCCCGGAGGAACAACAGTAACAGTAACTACCCATGCTGCAGTTGAACCATCCTGTGCTGTAACGGTGTATGTTTTAGGCGTTGTATAATTCTGGGGCACTCCACTTGCCGGCGAGATTACAGCATTAGGAGATACGGTAATCGTCGGCACTAATGCTGTTACATTGGTCCCGGTAGGTACTTCAAGCGTAACAGTTTTTGTTGAGGCAGTGACAATACCTGTAACAACCGGGTTTAATCCTTCAAACTTGAAAGTAATAATATCCTTGCCTGTAGTTGGTGGTGTTTTGGTAACTGTAACAATCCAATCCTGGATTAGTGCTCCTTTTGTTAAGGTATAAGTAACAGGGTTTGTAAAATTGTTCGGCGTTACTCCGCTGACCTGTGCGACTGCTCCAACTTTGGCTGTTGTATTATCTGATAAAGTAAAGGTTGCAACCAATGCGGTTACATTAGTTGGATAAGGTACTGTTAACGCAACAGTATGCGCTGTATTATTAATAATCCCAACTACATTAGGCGTTAAACCTGCAAATTTATAGGTAATAAATGCCGGGGTTGTAGAGGGTGACGACCAGTTTTCGAAACTTGGATTTGCTATCAGGTTACTGGTTCCCTGCATGTATTTGGCATTGTCGAGATAAAAAGTGGCTGATCCTGTCCAACTCGCAACAACATCATAAATTCGCATTACCAAATATGCTTTAACGGCATCCGCCGGAGCGGTACCAGTCATGGTCAATGTCTGCCATGCAGGACTATTGGCACTGAATACAGTTGATGTTACATTTGTACCTATACCTGCGGCATTAATAAAGACCAACCGGGTATTAACTTCTCCGCCTGGATCATTATCAAATACATTAATTGAAAAGTTATAAGCAGCACCGGATGTAACATTAAATGTATCGCAAACATAATAGGGAGTTCCGGTCTCGGTAAATGTTATTTTCGCTGAAACAAATCCATGTGACACATTAGTTAATTCCGGAATTACAGTCATTGGAACAAAGTTAGCCGGGGAGGATTCTCTCCATTTCAATGGCAGAGCACCTGTAGCAATAACCGGGGGTACCCAGGTTTCGAAACCGGGATTAACAATCAGGTTGGTAGTGCCGCCTGCCTGATTGTAGATAGCCTTATCAAGATTGAAAGTTGCGGAACCTGTCCAACTTGCAACAACATCATAAATTCGGATAACTACATATGCTCTAACGGCATCCGCCGGAGCAGTACCCGTCATGGTTAATGTCTGCCATGTCGGGCTATTCGCGCTAAAGGTTGTTGAAGTTACATTGGTACTTGTTCCATTAGCTTTTACAAACACCAGACGTGTATTAACCTCACCCCCGGCATCATTGTCGAGTACATCAATTGAAAAGCTGTAGGTTGAACCGGAAACAATATTGAAAGTGTCGCATACATAATACGGGGTTCCGGTCTCCGTAAAAGTAATCTTTACCGACTTTGACCCCTCCGAAAAATTATCGAAATCAGGCGCAATAGTCATTGGGACAAAGTTAGCAGGAGAGGATTCTCTCCAATTAAGAGGCTGAGCTCTTAATGTTAATCCAATTGCTGCCAAAGCAATGATGAGTAGGAATTTTGATTTCATAAGGACTATGTTTAGGTTAATAAATGGGTATTTGTTTGTACTTGCTATACACACAACTAGCTAAATATACTTAACCGGAATTAAAAAAAATGATGCTACTTTAAAGTTCTTCCTTAATGATTGCAAAGGGCATTTGAACCAGCAAAAAACATAAGGCTGTCAATAGAACAGTTATTACTTGCAGACTAATCGTCTTTTACACTATTCAAAAAAAAATAGCTACAGGTTAAGTAAATAAATCTCGTCAGGTGTATTTAGATACAACTTGAAATCCTGTTCACATAACCAATGAAAGTATGCGTATGAGAAAGATCATTACACAAATCATGTTGTTTATGCTTATTGCAACCGGGGCGTATGCGCAACAAACTATTACCGGTAAAATAACTTCAGCAACTACCGGGGAAACTTTACCTGCTGCAACCGTAAAAATTGCAGGTTCTTCCACCGGAACCCTTACTGACGTCGACGGGAACTATTCCATAAGGGTATTATCAGCTAATGATGTACTCGAAATCAGTTATGTAGGGTATGCCACACAAAACGTCAAGATCGACGATCAGAAAGCGATTAACGTAGCCCTGGTCCAGAACATGCAAATACTGGAAGGAGTAATGGTGACGGCAATGGGCATCAAGGCCGAAAAAAAATCAATCGGGTATGCCGCCCAACAGGTTGGAGGTGATGATCTGAGCAATGCAAAGACAGGTAACCTTGTGAACGCAATGAGTGGAAAAGTTGCAGGAGTGGAGGTTATAAGTTCATCAGGCACACCCGGGGCATCTTCGAGCATTACCATCCGTGGCCGCTCTTCGTTGCGTGCATCGGGGAACTCACCGCTTTTTGTGGTTGACGGGGTACCCATAGACAACAGCTACGACGGAAGTTATGTATACGACTATTCTAACAGGGCTATCGACCTTAATTCAGATGATATTGAATCACTGACTGTTCTTAAAGGAGCTGCAGCAGCGGCATTATATGGAATAAGGGCTGCCAATGGTGCTATCCTGATCACAACCAAATCAGGCAGAAGCAATAAAGGTTTTAAGAAAAGCATCAGTTTTAAAACATCACTGGGGTTCGATAAGGTGAACAAATTGCCTGAAAAGCAAACTTTGTATGCTCAAGGTTCAAATGGAGTCTATTCTTCGACTTCCAACCTAAGCTGGGGTCCTCATATTGATACCCTTCGTTACGATGGAGCAAAGGACTATCCAAAAGATATCAACGGACACATAGTGGGTATGAGCGATCCATCTGCTACTGAACAGCCGGCAGTTGCCTACCCAATTGACAACTTTTTCGAAACGGCTATAACAAGTAATTCTTACCTCAATATGTCAGGGAATAATGATTACGGAAGTTTCCTTTTCTCGGCAGGCCACCTAAATCAAACGGGTATTGTTCCTAACAGCAAATTCGTACGCACCAATATAAAAATAGCCGGTGATGCGAAACTTTCTGATAAGCTCAAAATCTCGGGATCAGCTAATTTCTCCAATTCAGTCAGTAATCTCACTCAAAAGGGAAGTAACCTTTCGGCTGTTATGGTGGGCCTGATGCGGAATACCCCGACATTCGATCTTACCAATGGCTCCAGTGATCCGGCAAATGATCCTGTTGCTTATATGTACTCCAATGGTACGCAACGAAATTATTACAGCAGTTACGACAACCCTTACTGGTCGGTTAATAAAAATCAGGCAAGTTCGGAGGTGAACCGCATTATTGGTAGTACCCAGCTGGATTATGCCTTTTTCCCCTGGCTCAGTGCCATGTACCGGCTAGGTATCGATCATTATTCCGAAAGGCGAAATTCTTTCTTCGATAATAACTCAAGCGATACTCCCAATGGCTATGTTAGAGCAAGTATTTATAATTTCAGGGGGATCAACTCCGATATTGTCCTGAGTTCGGAAAAAGATCTGACTAAAGATTTAAAACTGAATGTCGTGGTCGGGCAAAATTATTTTGATAAAGAAACATATTCAAACAGTCAGCAGGGCGATTCGCTCATTCTTCCAGACTTCTATGACCTGAGCAATACAAAAACCGTTTCCGGCGACGATTATGCAACTTCCTACAAGATAGTAGGTTTATATTATGATATCAAATTCAGTTACAAAGGCTTTCTTTATTTCAGTTCAACCGGCCGCAACGACTGGACTTCAACCCTTGCAAAAGGAAATAATTCCTTCTTTTATCCCTCATTCAGCGGAAGTTTCATTTTTTCAGATGCTCTTAATATTGATAAAGGTAAAATATTCAGTTATGGAAAAATCCGTGCTTCCTGGGCACAGGTGGGCAACGATGCTGACCCCTATTCTCTTCAAAACTATTATTCAGCCACACAGGGAGGTATCAGCGGTCAGACTGCCTTTGCCACACAGCGAACCATTGGCAACCATGATCTCATGCCCGAATCAACGCGTTCATCAGAGATTGGTGCCGATTTGCGTTTCTTTGGCAGCAAAATCAGTCTTGACCTGGCGTATTACCTATCGAAGAGTATCGGACAAATCGTAAGTGTGCCGGTATCTTATGCAACCGGATACGACCATATCCTGCTGAATGCAGGTGAAATATCCAACAAAGGGTTCGAAGCCCAGATTTCAGTTACACCTGTCGACCGAAATGGATTTGAATGGGATATGATGTTCAATTTCACCAGGAACCGGAATATGGTTGTAGATCTGCCCGATGGTGTTCCTTTAATCGACTTTGAAACCACCGGCGTAAGCAGTACCCGATCAGTTGCTATCGAAGGACAGCCCTATGGTGTGCTTTACGGAACACGCTACCTGCGCGACTCAACCGGGCAGGTTTTAGTCGGAAACAACGGCTACCCATTGGTTGATGTTCTTTACGGGGTAGTTGGAGATCCTAATCCGGATTACATGTTGGGCATAAGGAACACATTTAACTATAAAGGATTCCAACTCACATTTCTGTTTGACATAAAACAGGGCGGAGATGTTTACAATGGCACAAAAAATGTAATGTGTTCGCTGGGAACCAGTAAAATAACCGAAAACCGCGATGAGGATTTCGTTTTCACCGGAGTAAATGTAAGCACGGGTCTGCCCAATGAGGTGAAAGTTAAACGCGACAGAAACTATTACTCCGCACAGGGCGGACTTGCCGGATTATCGGAAGCAGCCATTGAGGACGGATCATTTGTACGCCTTCGCGAACTTGGGTTTTCATATAATATGCCATCCAAATGGCTTTCAAAAACACTTTTTAAAGGCATAAGCCTCGGCATAAACAGCCGCAATCTTATACTCTGGACCAAATATTCCGGCATTGACCCCGAAACAAACCTTTCAGGCGTTTCGAACAGTCTCGGACGCGACTATTTCAATATGCCCAATACAAAAAGTGTTGAATTCAGCCTTCAATTGTCATTGTAACCGATAATACCTTTTCTTATGAAAACAAAACTTTCCTTTATAAAATTTCATCTTCTTCTGATAGGTATATTGCTGCTTAACAGCTGCGATTTAGAAGAAACCAATGTCAATCCGAATAGTCCTACCGATGTTCCGCCCTCGGTAATGCTTCCGTTTTGTCAGGAACGTATAGCTGTACTAAGTTGCGGTACAACCCAGGTAATGTCGGGAATCTTTATGCAGTATTACCTGGGAGTTGACAATCATCCGGTACAGGTGCAGCAATACATCCTCAATGAAGCCCTGTATGTGGACTGGAACTGGAACGACTATTATGATGGCCCGATGATCAACCTGAAGATAATGATAGATCAGGCCGAAAAAGAGAAATCCTATTATTATGCAGGAATTGGCAAAGTTCTTCTCGCCAATTGTCTTGGAAATGTCAGCTCGCTTTGGGGAGATGTACCCTATAAAGAATCCTTGCAGGGATCGGTGACACTTCATCCGGCTTTTGATCCTCAAAAAGATGCCTATGAGGCAATACAGCAATTGCTCGATGATGGCCTTACGGACCTTAAGACCGAATACGTCGGGAAAAAACCTGCGTCGGATGATGTAATATTTGGAGGTAATACCACAAAATGGATCGAGGTAGCTTACGCATTAAAAGCCCGGTACTATATACACCTGACTAAACGCACTTCTGAACTGGGTTACAATCCGGCGCAAAAAGCTCTCGAAGCAGCAGCCAATGCAATGAAATCCAGCAGCGGAGATCTTGAATACCATTTTGGTTTTTCAGCATCCGAATACAATCCTTTTTACTCTTATACCTTGCTGAATTATATTTTACCTAACCCGAGTTTTACTAACCTGATGCTTCAGCTAAATGATCCGAGAAAATCTTTCTTTTATAAAAAGAAATTTGGTGAGTCAACACTCAATGGCTTGTATTTCACTTCAAGTAACTCCCCCGTGCACATGATGACGTATCATGAGTTAAAATTCATCGAAGCAGAAGCCAGGCTGAGGCTGAATGATAAAGACCCTGCTGCACAAACTGCCCTCCAGCAAGGTGTAAAAGCGAGTATTAAAAAGATAACCGGGACAGCAACCACCGATGCAGACATAATAACATACCTGAATGCAAATGCGATGCTGACTGGTAACTTTGACAACGACCTCAAAACTATTATCACACAGAAGTATATTGCCATGTTCACATCCATCGAATCATGGACCGATTACCGTCGAACAGGCATTCCTGAGTTAGTGCCCAATGCTGGTGGCAACCACAATCAAAATCCCGGAGGAGCCATTCCACGACGATTTGCTTATCCTCAAACCGAACGTCTGTATAATCAGAATTTCCCTGCCACTTTACCAACCTTGCAGGACCGGTTCTGGTGGGACAAATAAACACGGAACTTTTGGTTTAAAAGAAGAAATTAAGATCAGGCCGGCATATAAAGCCGGCCTGAATACTTTTAGAGAAGTTAAAAGTGTTTTTAAACCACCAGATCTGCTGAGAAAGAGAAGCTAGCCAACTTCAATTAAAAACCTTTTAGTTCAGATATTATAGCTTTTTTTTTATACATTTCTATACCACCTCAGGGATTAGCAACAGCTCCTTTTTACAAAGATGATAAAATTCTTTCCTGCAAACGATTGCGTATAAATCACTTTGTTTTATATGGATTCTTTTCTTATATCTTTGCGGAATCAAAACCGCCGAACAATGAAAAAAATCCCTTTCCTGATTATTTGTATTCTGTTTTTCAGAACAGCCTTTTCACAGGGTATCATCGATCATGTGGAACCTCCATGCTGGTGGGCTGACATGAAAAACAATTCCCTTCAGCTAATGATCCATGGGAAAGATATTGGCAAAACCAAAGCTTCGCTCGATTATAATGGAGTAAAAGTGAAAGGTTCAACCGGTACCGGGTCCGATTATCTGTTTGTCGATCTGTCGATTGCTAACAATGCAAAACCCGGTAAGATCACTATTTCGTTTAAAGAAGCTGACAGTGTGCTGGCTACCATAGAGTACGAATTGAAATCGAGGGTGAAAGAATCTGCCAAACGCCCAGGTTTCACTACAGCCGACATGATGTACCTTATCATGCCCGACCGTTTTGCGAACGGCGATCCGACTAACGACGATATGCCGGGTATGCTCGAAAAAGCTGACCGCACGAGTCCGAACGGGCGCCACGGTGGCGACATAAAAGGAATTGCCGAACACCTCGATTATATAAAAAATTTAGGTGTGACAACCATCTGGTGTACACCCTTACTCGAAAACAACCTGCCGAGATATACCTACCACGGCTATGCTGCTACCGATTTGTATAAAATTGATCCCCGATTCGGAACCAACGAGGATTACCGTAACCTGGTTCAATCAGCCCATAACAAAGGCATGAAAGTGGTTATGGATATGGTTTTCAATCATTTCGGGACCAATTCTTACTGGATGAAAGACCTTCCACAAAAAGACTGGGTGAACCAATGGCCTGAATTTACCCGTTCCAATTATCGCGGCGGTGTTCTTTCCGATCCTTATCATTCGCAAGTCGATGCAAATAAAATGGCAAACGGCTGGTTCGATGTAACTATGGCCGATTTCAACCAGAAAAATCCATATGTGGCAAAATACCTGATACAGAATAGTATATGGTGGGTTGAATATGCCGGGCTCGATGGAATCCGCCAGGACACCTATCCTTATTCCGACAAGGAATTTATGGCTGAATGGATGAAAACCCTGCGTGAGGAATATCCAAACCTGAAGGTTGTTGGCGAAGCCTGGATCAATTACCCTGCGCAGGTTTCGTATTGGCTTGATAATAAAAGCAACAGTGACGGCTTTCGTTCCAACCTGACAAATGTTTTCGATTTCCCGCTCATGGGAGCCATACAGAAAGCATTTACCGAAAAAGAAGGCTGGGATACCGGACTAGCCCGCCTGTACGAACTCCTTTCGCAGGACTTCCTCTACAGCGATCCTTCTAAACTTATCACTTTCGCCGATAATCACGATATTGAACGCATGTACCCGGTCCTGAAGACCACCGATAATGTAAAAATGGCACTTGCATTCCTGGCAACAACCCGGGGAATGCCAATGATCTATTATGGAACCGAAGTCCTTAGTGACAGGGGAACACTCGAAGGTGACCCTGGAAAACGCAAAGATCTTCCGGGTGGCTGGCAGGGTGATGAGGTAAATGTGTTTACCAACGATAACCTCAGCCCTGAGCAAAAGGATATGAAAGATTACATTTCGACCCTTTTCAACTGGCGTAAAAGCAACAAAACAGTACAGGAAGGAAAACTCACACATTATATCCCTGAAGATGGTCTCTATGTGTACTTCCGTGCGCTTGGAAAAGAATCGGTAATAGTGATAATGAACAATAACGAAAAATACGTTAAAACGATTAATACTGACCGGTTCGCTGAAAACCTGAAAGGGTTCAAAACAGGGAAAGACGTACTTACCGGCAACCATGTAAAAGACCTGAGCAATATAGAAGTAGCGGCAAAAAGTGTGAAGATTATCGAGTTGTCGAAGTAAAACGCAGGAAGTCGAAAGTCGGAAGACGGAAGCCAGAAGACTAAAGTTGGAAGCCCGAAGGTGGAAAGCAGAAGGAGGAAGGCTTTCAGTATCAGAAGAAAACTATAATTCGAAGGACAAGAAAAGTTGTTGGAAAGCTTAATTTTATTCTCCGTGAATCTTCGGGCTCCGGACTTCCGGTTTCCGACCTCTTGATCTAACTAATAATAAGAATAATTTAAGATGAAAATGATCCGCTTTTCCGCAATACTTATAGCCCTTTTTCTTTGCAAGGTCTCCATCGCACAGCTCATCTGGCTGAAACCCGAAAATCCGTCAATAAATGATTCAGTCACCCTTTATTTCAACGCAGTCGAAGGCAATAAAGCCCTGATGGACCTTCCCGGTGATGTGTACCTTCATACCGGGGTAATCACCAACCGCAGCCTCGACGGCCATGACTGGAAATATGTAGTCGGGAACTGGGGAAAGGATGATAAAAATGTTTTGATGAAACGGGAAGGCAAAAACCTGTATTCGTATCATTTTGTTATCAAAACCTTTTACAAACTGGGCCCTGACGACATTGCAAACCAGCTGGCTTATGTTTTTCGCAACATGGATGGAACCATAGTAGGGAAAACGAAGGAAAATGAGGATATTGTAGTACCTGTAAACGGGTATAAACCCAAACTCAAGGAATCAACTGTCGGAAACCGTGAGGAGCACAAACTTTTCCGGATTGAACAACTGCCGGCTTCATGGAACTGCTATACCGATAAGGGAATTATCTCCCTCAGGCCTTTTTCCGAGGGAATTATGGAAGTTACTTTTCTACCCGGAACCAACTCCAAACCCGATCCTTCTCATTCGGTAATTATGCAACCCGCGAAGGTTTCGCTGAGCTCTGAACAAACTTCCTGGGGTTATATTCTGAAAAACGGCCTCATGACAATTACAGCTCATGCTGATCCTTTTTATCTGACTTATATTTTCAAAGGCGACACCTTGCTGAGTGAAGAAAGCGGATTTTTCGGCGACCCGGGCTATTCGGGAGTGCGTTTTGCTTTAAAACCAGGTGAAAAAGTTTACGGAACAGGTGAACGTGCCATGGCAATGGACAGGCGGGGCAAAAAACTCCAGCTGTATAATCGGCCTTTTTATGGTTACGAATTTGGGGCTGCCATGCTCAACTATTCAGTGCCCATGACCGTTTCGTCGCGTAAATATGCCATACTGTTCGACAATCCCCAAAAAGGGTATGTAGATATAGGCAACACCGAACCATCGGTAACCGAATGGTGTGCCATAGGCGGAACCGCAAGGTACTACCTGGTTGCCGGAAGCACTTTCCCCGAAATTTCCGATTCTTATACCCAACTGACCGGCCGGCAGCCTCTGCCTCCCCGCTGGGCTCTCGGTAACCTGCAAAGCCGCATGGCCTACCGCAACCAGAAAGAAACCGACAGCATTGTTACGCTGATGCAGAAAAAGGACTTCCCTATGGATGCCATTATCCTCGACTTTTACTGGTTCGGCGACAGCATACAAGGGCATCTTGGCAACCTCGACTGGTATCGGAAAGCCTGGCCCGATCCTGAAGGCATGGTTGCAAAATTCAGGAAACAAGGTATTAAAACCGTACTGATCACTGAACCTTATGTGATCGATACAGTAGCCAATCATAAGGATGCAGCGGTAAAAGGTGTATTTGTGACTGATAGCCTGGGCAAAACCTACATCGACAAACAGTTTTATTTCGGCGCCGGCAGCCTTATCGATATTTTTAAGCCCGAAGCCCGCGACTGGTTCTGGCAGAAATACAAAAAACAGATAGACAAGGGCATTGCAGCCTGGTGGGGCGACCTTGGGGAGCCCGAAAGCCATCCTGCTGATATCAGGCATATTAACGGTAAAGCCGACCAGGTGCATAATATTTACGGCCATTACTGGGACAAAATGCTGTTCGATAAATATGCCGAAAACTACCCGAACACCCGTTTGTTTCACCTTCAACGATCAGGGTTTGCCGGTTCGCAGCGCTATGCCGCTTTTCCCTGGACAGGCGATGTATCGCGCAGCTGGGGTGGATTGCAGGCACAACTTCCATTGCTCTTAACCATGGGAATGAACGGACTGGGTTATATCCATTCCGATGCAGGAGGTTTTGCGCAGGGTTTGCGCGATGATGAACTTTATACCCGCTGGCTTCAGTTCGCAGTCTTCACCCCCATTCTACGACCGCACGGCTCGGGAATCCCAAGCGAACCTGTTTTTTGGAGCGAAAAAACGCAGGACATCGTCCGTACCTATATGAAACTGCGCTATGCTATGCTTCCCTATAATTACACACTGGCATACCTGAATGCAACAACAGGTTCCCCGCTTATGCAGCCGCTTTTTTACCAGTATGCTAACGATACCGCTGCCTGCAGGGTCGAAAACGAATACCTCTGGGGCGATAACCTGCTGGTTGCACCTGTTGTACAAAAAGGGCTCATAAGCCGCAGTATATATCTTCCCGAAGGCACCTGGACCGATTTCTACAGCGGAATTGAATACAAGGGCGGAACCCGCATTGAGTTCCCACTTACCATCGACAAAATACCGGTATTTGCAAAAGCCGGCAGTTTTATTCCTATGACCAGGCCGGTTACTTCTACTGACTACTACAAGGGTGATTATTATGTGGTCCGGTATTATCCATCTGCAAAGACTTCTTTCGTGCAATATGAGGATAACGGGCTTAACAGCAAGTCGCTCAGCGAAGGGAAATTTGAACTTATCACCTATAAGGGAGAAAAAGCAGGGCTTAAAACAACTGTCGCACTCTCAAAAACCGGGACCTGGGAAGGAATGCCTGTCAGCAGGTCAATGCGCTTTGAAATAAGGACAAACGCAATTCCTTCGGAGGTAAAAGTGAACGGAGAAAAGCTGAAATTTACTCCTGAAAAAGGAAAACCCGGAGTAGAAAAAACAAGCTGTACTTATACCGACAAATGGCTCTATATTAACTTTATATGGGATGGTAAACCCGTAATTATAGAAGTTACAGATGCCAAAAAGAAGTAAACCAAGAAACTACCTGCTTGTTAATACAACCTTTAAACGCGCGAAGCGCATTGAACCTTTAAAACCTGAAACCCATCAAACAAAAACATATGAAATCCTTAACCAAATCCTTCCTTATGCTTTGCTGCATATCCTTTCTGTTTACAGCCTGCAAAACAAAACCAGCCGGTCCTGAAGTAAAGGCCAATTACCCTGAATGGGGTAAAAACGCTGTCATCTATGAAGTAAATGTACGCCAGTACACACCCGAGGGTACATTTAAAGCTTTTGAAGCCAATCTTCCGCGCCTGAAAGAACTGGGCGTCGATATCCTCTGGATTATGCCTATTAACCCGATCGGAATTGTAGATCGTAAAATCCCGGATGGCTATAAAGAAAGCCTGGGCAGCTATTATTCGGTAAAAGACTATAAAGCGATAAATCCCGAATTTGGAACTGAATCCGATTTTAAAGCCCTTGTTACAAAAGCACACGAAATGGGATTTAAAGTAATTGTCGATTGGGTGGCTAACCATTCGTCGCGCGACAACGCCTGGATCACCGAACACCCCGATTGGTATGTGCAGGACAGCACAGGCAAGATCCTTGCCCCTTTCGACTGGACCGATGTAGCCAAACTCAATTATAAAAATAATGATATGCGTGCCGCTATGATCGACGCCATGAAATACTGGGTCGTGAATTGCGATATCGATGGTTTTCGCTGTGATGTAGCCGGCGAAGTTCCGGTTGATTTCTGGGATACCTGCCGTGTAGAACTCGAAAAAGTTAAACCCATGTTTATGCTTGCCGAAAACGAAGATCATCCTGAGCTTTGCGCAAAAGCCTTTGATATGAATTATGGCTGGACAATGCATAGCACTATGCATAAAGTTGCACAGGGTAAGGATTCTGTTGTACAAATCATCCGCCAGGTAATAAAAATGGATTCCATCTTACCAAAAAATGCCTTCCAGATGAATTTTATAACCAACCATGATGAAAACTCATGGAATGGAACTGCAGCTGAAAAATTTGGCGCAGGCGAAAATGCATTTGCAGTTCTTACCTACACCCTGCCAGGGATGCCTCTGATCTACAGCGGACAGGAAGCCGGTCTCAACAAACGCCTCAGATTCTTTACCAAGGACACCATCGACTTCAAAGTTGCCGATTATTCGTCTTTCTACAAAACACTCAATGCCTTGAAACACGGCAGCGAAGCTCTCTGGAATCCTCCTTATGGCGGTACTTTCGAGCAAGTAAAAAATACCGAGCCAACAAAAGTCCTGTCGTTTATCCGCGAAAAAGGCAACAGCCGCGTGGTAGTTATCGTCAACCTGAGTAATGAAAAGGTAACAGTTAATCTGAAAGGGGATAAAGCCGATGGCGAGTATAAAGATGTTTTCTCAAATGCCGATTTCACCATCAACAGCACCAACCTCAATCTGACCCTAGAACCATGGGGTTATTGGGTAATGGAGAAGAAATAATTTACATACGAAAGCAAGGCTTTGAAGCCTGACCTTATCAAAAAATTAACCCCGTAACGTCACCCCTCTCCTCCAGGAGAGGCAGGGGGTGAGGTCTTCCAAAAATAACCACACTACTACCCTTTCCATTTCATGATAAAAAGGCCGTAGGTTTGAAGCCTGATCTTTCTCGAAAAATCAACCCCGTAAAGTCACCCCTCTCCTCCAGGAGAGGGGCCGGGGGTGAGGTCTTCCAAAAATAACCACACTACTACCCTTTCCATTTCATGATAAAAAGGCCGTAGGTTTGAATCCTGGTCATCGTCAAAAATTTAACCCCGTAACGTCACCCCTCTCTTCCAGGAGAGGGGCCGGGGGTGAGGTCTTTTCGAAACAACCACACTACCACCCTTTTCATTTTCTAACGAAAGGGTGGTATTTTTTACCTCCAAAAAAGTCTTTAAATCCCACAGCCTCAGCCCTTTTTTATATCATAATTTATCCTATCTTTGCAGCCTTCAAAAAAATTGGCATAAATTACCTCCTCATGGGAACCAAATACACTGAATACAAACAACTTAGCCTAACCCGTATCGGAAACGAAGTACTCGATTTCTGGAACAGCAACCGTATTTTTGAGAAAAGTCTTGAAAACCGCAGCGAACGTACTCCCTATATTTTTTACGAAGGACCTCCCTCGGCTAATGGAATGCCTGGAATTCACCATGTTATGGCAAGGGCAATTAAAGATATTTTCTGCCGTTACAAAACATTAAAAGGTTTTTTTGTTGAACGCAAAGCAGGTTGGGATACCCACGGTCTGCCGATCGAAATTGCTGTTGAAAAAACCCTTGGAATAACCAAAGACGACATAGGCAAAAAGATCAGCGTCGACGACTACAACAAAGCCTGCCGCAGCGAGGTAATGAAATACAAGGACCGCTGGGATGATCTTACACTGAAAATCGGGTATTGGGTCGATCTCGACAATCCCTATATCACTTTCGACAACACCTATATCGAAACCTGCTGGCACCTGCTTTCGGAACTCTATAAAAAAGGACTTCTTTACAAAGGATACACCATACAGCCTTATTCACCTGCTGCCGGAACCGGTCTCAGTACACACGAACTGAACCAGCCCGGTTGCTACAGGAACGTGAAAGACAATACGGTTGTTGCACAATTTAAAGTACTGAAGGATTCCGGCCATACATTGATTCCTGCACTTTTTAGCAACGATAAAACCGATGTGTTCATCCTGGCCTGGACCACCACTCCATGGACTTTGCCTTCGAATACCGCACTTGCAGTTGGAAAGAACATTGACTATGTGCTTGTAAATACCTTTAATCCCTATACTTACGAAGCTATAAAGGTCGTGGTCGGGAAACCGCTTTTCAGCAAATATTTCCCTGAAAAAAATGCAGAAATCGCTATGAGCGAATATGTACCGGGACAAAAAACAATCCCTTTCGAAGTGATTGGTGAATTCACCGGTGCAGAAATGGCAGGCCTGCGTTACGAACAACTTTTACCCTATGCGCAGCCCGAAACCGGCGATGCCTTTTTGGTTGTGACCGGCGATTTTGTAACCACCGAAGACGGAACTGGCATAGTTCATATTGCACCCAGTTTTGGTGCCGACGACTTTAAAGTAGCAAAACAATATGGTATCGGCTCTCTTACGCTTGTTGATAAATCAGGGCGTTTTACAGATGAAATGGGCGAATTTGCAGGCCGTTTTGTAAAAGCCGATTATGCCGCCGATAACGATCCACAGAAAGATGAGAACGTTGATATCGACATTATCGTTAAACTAAAAAAAGAAAACAGGGCATTTAAGACCGAAAAGTACGAGCACTCTTACCCGCACTGCTGGCGCACTGATAAACCTATACTTTACTACCCGCTCGATTCGTGGTTTATCCGAACAACTGCTCTTAAGGACCGGATGATCGAGCTGAACAATACAATCAACTGGAAACCCGAATCCACGGGTACCGGTCGTTTCGGCAACTGGCTCGAAAACCTTGTCGACTGGAACCTGTCGCGTTCACGCTACTGGGGAACCCCGCTCCCTATATGGGTAAGCGAAGACTGCAGCGAAGAAATATGCATTGGATCTATTGCCCAGTTACAGGTCGAAATTGAGAAATCGATAGCTGCCGGTTTTATGAGTTCAAATCCATATTCCGAATTCATTCCGGGTGATAATTCTGTTAAAAATTACACTTCATTTGATCTTCATCGTCCGTATGTGGATGATATTTTCCTCGTATCGCCAACAGGCCGGAAAATGACACGCGAAACCGATCTTATCGATGTTTGGTTCGACTCGGGCGCGGTTCCTTACGCACAGTTCCATTACCCGTTCGAGAAAAACGAAGGCCATCCTCAATATTTCCCGGCTGATCTCATTGCCGAAGGCGTTGATCAGACCCGCGGATGGTTCTACACCCTGCATGCTATTGCAACACTTGTTTTCGATTCGGTTGCATTCAGGAATGTAATTTCCAATGGTCTTGTTCTTGATAAAACCGGGAATAAGATGTCGAAAAAACTCGGCAACTCGGTCGATCCGTTCGCAACACTCGAAAAATATGGTCCCGATGCTTTGCGCTGGTATATGATTACCAATTCGCAGCCCTGGGATAACCTGAAATTTGATATCGAAGGCATAGGCGAAGTACAACGCAAGTTTTTCGGAACTCTTTATAATACCTACAACTTTTTCGCGTTGTATGCCAACATCGATGGTTTCTGTTTCGAAGAAGCAGAAATCCCGTTTGCCGAAAGACCCGAAATCGACAGGTGGATACTATCGGAACTTAACAGCCTGATTAAAAATGTGGATGATGCTTTCGCTGACTATGAGCCGACACGCGCAGGACGACTGGTTTCGGATTTTGTAAACGAACACCTCAGCAACTGGTACGTTCGTCTTTCGCGCCGCCGTTTCTGGAAAGGGGAATATACTAGCGATAAAATCTCGGCTTACCAGACTCTATACCACTGCCTCGAAGTAGTAGCAAAACTGGCTTCACCTATTGCACCGTTCTTTGCCGACAGGCTCTATATCGACCTGAACACCGTTTCGGGTCTTGAAAAAGCCGAATCCGTGCATCTTACCGATTTCCCGGTTGCCGACGAAAGCAAGATCGACAAACAACTGGAAGAACGCATGGAACTGGCTCAGCAGGTATCGAGCATGGTACTGAGCTTGCGCAAGAAAACCAACCTGCGTGTCCGCCAGCCATTGCAGAAAATACTCATCCCTGTTTCGGGTGACCATATTAAACAGCAGCTTGATAAGGTAAGCCAGCTAATCCTTAGCGAGGTCAATGTAAAAGAACTTGAGTACCTCAACGAATCTGCCGGATTCCTGGTAAAAAAGATAAAACCTAACTTTAAAACTCTCGGACCTCGTTACGGTAAACTGATGAAGGAAATCGCAACCGGAGTAGCTGAATTTACCCAGGGTGATATAAGTAAAATTGAAACCGAAGGCCAGTTTAACCTGCAGATCGGTACCGAAACTGTAGAAATGCTCCTGACAGATGTTGAGATCATCACTGAAGATATTCCGGGTTGGGTAGTTGCCAACCAGGGAACACTTACTGTTGCTCTTGATATCACATTAACCGGGCAACTCCTGCAGGAAGGTATTGCCCGAGAACTGGTGAACCGCATCCAAAATATCCGCAAGGACCTTGGTTTTGAAGTAACGGATAAAATAACCATCGTATTGCAGAAAAATGATCTGATTGAAGAAGCAATCGTAAACTTTAATAGTTATATTTGCTCTGAAACACTGGCTGAAACTCTCATCGTTTCGGACAATATGCATGGTGAAACCGAAATCTTGGAATTAACCGACGAAATCAGTGTCGGGGTTAAAGTTGAAAAAGTATAAAATCACGTAATAAATTAAATCTGAATCTTTTAAAATTGAATTATATGAAAGCGGAAGACGTAAAAGACGACAAAGGAAGAACCCATTACTCGGATGAGGAACTGGAGGAATTCCGCACTATTATCCTCGAGAAACTCGATAAAGCACGCCAGGACATGGTTCTGCTAACCGAGGCTTATTCCAACAGCGCCGGTAATGATATTATGGACACTTCACCAACATTTAAAGTACTCGAAGAAGGGTACCAGGTGTTGTCGAAAGAAGATAATGCACGTTTGGCCGGCAGACAGGAGAAGTTTATCCAGAGCCTCGAAAACGCACTGGTGAGGATCGAAAATAAAACCTACGGCATTTGCCGCGAAACAGGCAAACTTATTTCAAAAGAACGCCTGCGCATAGTCCCTCACGCTACTTTAAGCATGGAAGCCAAACTGAAACAGAAATAACCCGAAGACAGGCTCCCGTGCTGAAAAAATCATTCTTTGTAGTATTCCTCATCCTGGTTTTCGACCAGGTATTAAAATTTTGGATTAAAACCCATATGACCCTTGGCCAGGAATTTCACTTGGCCGGAAACTGGGCAATAATCCACTTTACCGAAAATAACGGTATGGCTTTCGGGCTGCAGTTCGCTGGCGGTTACGGTAAACTCGCGCTGAGTTTGTTTCGCATCCTCGCTGTGGGATTCCTGTCGTGGTATATCGTTCACCTGTCGAAGAAAAAAACAGGGTTCGGGGTTATTTTCTCATTCTCGCTTATACTTGCCGGAGCTCTGGGCAATATTATCGATAGTGCTTTTTATGGACTTTTGTTCAGTGAAAGCACCTACTTCGACCTGGCCCGGTTTTTACCAGCCGAAGGCGGATACAGTACTTTTCTGCACGGAAAAGTAGTGGATATGTTTTATTTCCCAATCCTCGAAGGAACTTATCCGAAGTGGATACCCTTACTGGGCGGCGATAATTATATTTTCTTCCGGCCTGTGTTTAACCTTGCCGATTCAGCAATAACCACAGGGGTATTTACCTTGCTGGTATTTCAACGGCAGTTCTTCAATTCACACCAGGAAAGTACTATAGCAAACGAAGAAAATTATTCTGAAATACAGCAGGAAAACGGGATTGTAAATCCTGCCAAAGATGCTGAAAACACGAAGCCTTCTGACGAATAACAACGCCCCGCAGATTAATAATCCGGGGTATCGTAAAACTTTTGAATTTGTTTTTTAAATTTGCCTGCTAAATCAAAGTAATATGGCTCAAAAAATTATCGGTAAAATTTCCCAGATCATCGGTGCTGTAATTGATGTTTCTTTCGATGAGAATGTCCCGCTTCCCAATATATATGATGCTCTTGAAGTTACCAATGAGAGCGGTACAGTCATAGTATTGGAATGTCAGCAGGATATAGGTGAAAATACCGTCCGCACAATTGCAATGGACTCTACTGATGGTTTGAGCCGTGGTATGCAGGTTGTTTCAACTGGTATGACCATTTCGATGCCCGTCGGCGACACAATCAAAGGTCGCTTATTCAACGTAATCGGAAATGCTATCGATGGCATGCCTGCTGTATCGCGCGAACGTGTAGCAAGTATTCACCGCGATCCTCCTAAATTCGAAAACCTTTCCACTTCAAAAGAAGTGCTTTATACCGGTATCAAAGTTATCGACCTTATTGAGCCCTATTCAAAAGGTGGGAAAATCGGTTTGTTCGGTGGTGCAGGCGTTGGCAAAACGGTTATCATCATGGAACTTATCAATAATATCGCCAAGAGTTATGCAGGCATGTCAGTTTTTGCAGGTGTAGGCGAACGAACACGTGAAGGAAACGATCTTCTGCGTGAAATGATTGAGTCGGGCGTTATCAATTATGGTGATGCTTTTAAAGAAGATATGGAAAAAGGCGGTTGGGATCTTTCATTAATCGATCCGGACCTGCTTAAAGAATCGCAGGCTGCACTTGTGTTCGGGCAGATGAATGAGCCTCCCGGAGCACGTGCACGCGTTGCCCTTTCGGGACTCACAGTTGCCGAATATTTCCGCGATGGCGATGAGCAAAGTGGTGGAAAAGACATTTTATTCTTTATCGATAACATATTCCGTTTCACACAGGCAGGTTCCGAGGTATCGGCTCTTCTTGGCCGTATGCCATCAGCCGTGGGTTACCAGCCAACACTGGCAACCGAAATGGGCGTGATGCAGGAACGTATTACTTCAACAAAGCGCGGTTCAATTACTTCGGTTCAGGCTGTGTATGTACCTGCCGATGACCTTACCGACCCGGCTCCGGCTACAACTTTTGCCCACCTTGATGCAACTACCGTGCTGAACCGTAAAATTGCGGAGCAAGGTATTTATCCTGCTGTTGACCCTCTCGATTCCACTTCACGTATTCTTAACCCGGATATTGTTGGCGAAGAACATTACAACACAGCCCAAAGGGTAAAAGAAATCCTTCAGCGCTACAAGGAATTGCAGGATATTATCGCCATTCTTGGAATGGACGAACTTTCTGACGAGGACAAACTTGTGGTTCAACGTGCACGCCGTGTTGCCCGTTTCCTATCGCAGCCTTTCTTTGTTGCTACGCAGTTTACCGGAATCCCGGGAGCCTTTGTAGCAATTGAAGATACAATCAAAGGGTTTAAAATGATCCTCGACGGCGAGGTTGACGAATATCCCGAATCCGCTTTCAACCTGGTAGGAACCATAGAGGAAGCAATCGAAAAGGGTAAAAAGATGCTGGCAGGGAACTAGATTTATGTCGGATGTTGGATGTCGAAAGTTTGAAGTAAGGATTTCCTTAAATAAACCATTGGTAAATTTCCGCTAATCCCCAAACCCTAACCCCAAAAGCCTAAACAATAATGAGAATAGAAATAGTAACCCCTGATACTACAATTTACGAAGGTGAAGTTTCGCTGGCCCAACTGCCTGGTCTCGATGGTTCGTTCGAAATACTGAACAACCATGCTGCCATGATTGCTGCCCTGAAAAAAGGAAAAGTGAAGGTAATTGACGACAAGAAGGCGACTTTGATTTTTGACATCAACGGCGGGGTTGCCGAAATACTGAAAAACCGGATACTTGTACTTGCAGAATAAGCATTTAATTATACGTATTGAGAAAGAGGACAGCCGTTCTCTTTTTTTTGCATTCATGGGAAAAATCAGAACCCGGCATTTACATAATCCCCAGGCGAATTGATATTTATAAGAATTCTGTTGTCAGCGATTTCGGCCCTCTTAATAGTGAATGTTCTGAGAAAATTGTCGATCCTGATATCATCCAAGCGGGTTGTTCCAACCTCCTTCACAACCTGGGAATTGATAAGCACCGGGTGACCCGATTTACCTTGAGATACGGGTATGATCACATTTGCCTCCTTCCTAAAAGCAAATAAATCATGAAGTATGTTTTCCGTTGTAAATGGATTGTCAATATTTTGAAAAAAACAGTAATTCCCCGGTTTAATCGTCTGAATACCTGTTTGTAATGAACAGAACCGCCCCAGTTCAGGTTTTGGATTTATCACCAGCAAAACCTTTTCGGATAAATCCGGTTTTACCTCTTCGAGCCTCTGGTATAGCTCTTTACTCACAACAACTACAACCAGGCTAAGACCTGCTTTCAAATACGTATCCGTAATTTGTTCAATGAAGGTAGTTTTCTTATCAAATTCCAATAAGGCCTTATGCATGCCCATACGCTCCGAACTTCCGGCCGAAAGAACGATGCACGAGGTTTGTTGGAATAATTCTCTGTCCATTTTAATTATTTGCTACTTTTACAAAAGTATAGAAAATGCCTCAGGTGGGCCATACACATAGTGTCTAGAGTGCCTAAAATGTCTAGAGTGCCTAGAGTTTAAACTTATGAATGTTTTTTTGCTCATTATCCTGCAAATACCACTTTAGGCACTATAATATCCAAAATACTCGTACCATGATTTGAAACTCATTTTAATGGAAAACAAAGAATTTGCAAAGCAGCTGGAAAACAGGACCAAACAGTTTGCAATTCGTATTATCAGGCTTTCTGTTTCCTTACCCACAACGCAGGAAGGAAAAGTAATAAAAAACCAGTTGACCAAATCGGGAACCAGCATTGGTGCAAATTACAGGGAAGCAAACCGGTCGAGAAGCAAGGCTGATTTTTACAATAAAATCCAAATCTGCGAAAGTGAGGCAGGTGAGACTGTCTATTGGCTTGAACTTATTTCAGATTTTAACTGGGTAGATATTAAGGATGGGAATTCACTACTAACAGAAGCAAATGAACTACTTGCTATTTTTACTGCAATAAGTAAAAACCTGAAGCCATAGATTAGCATACTGCACTTAAGAGCCTAAAATGCCTTGAGTGCCAAGAGTGCCTAAAATGCATTTAGTTGATAAAAAATGCTTCTTGCCATACAATTACAATACAAATCAAGCTTTAATACCGTACAAAATCAAATAAATCTGTTTTACCCGAAATACTCTTAATACCCGAATAACAAAATCACTCTAGACACTCTAGGCACTCTAGGGCACTCGAGGCACTCAATAAATCAACTCTTCCCAATGATCCATTCCTCAGCATTTTCAACAGTATCGGCAAATAATCTATATAAACTTATTTCTAGTGAGTACACTTCCCGAAAAGAAATCTTCGGCATCCCTGAAGCTTTGTTTTTCAATCCCACAAATCATGGAGAAATCTCCATGGAAATCTTCGGCAAACACCTTTATTCTCCCCTTGGCGTTGCTGCCGGTCCGCATACGCAGATGGCACAGAATATTATTTCAGCCTGGCTTTGCGGGGCAAGCTATATTGAGCTGAAGACCGTTCAAACCCTCGATGAACTTGAAATTTCGAAACCCTGCATCGATATGCAGGACGAAGGCTACAACTGCGAATGGTCGCAGGAGCTGAAAATCCAGGAGTCGTTTGCCGAATACCTCAAAGCCTGGGTGATCATTCATATTTTGCAGCACAAATTCGGCTGGGACAAACTGCAAAAACGCGGGTTTGTGTTCAATATGAGTATTGGCTACAATTTCGAAGGCATTCAGAATGAGAATATGCAGTGGTTTCTGAAAAACATGTCCGGTTGCGGTGAGGCCAAAACTCAGATGATCAGTGAATTGCTGCCCCTTTATCCTGAACTCACCGGTATCGAAATTCCCGATTGTATTTCCGATAACATCACCCTCAGCACCATGCACGGCTGCCCGCCCGATGAAATCGAAAAAATCGGCCACTACCTGCTGAAGGAAAAGAAACTTCATACCCTGATCAAGCTAAACCCGACACTTCTGGGAAAGGATGAATTACGCGAAATCTTAAATAATAAACTTCAGTTCAAAACTTCCGTTCCCGATATTGCTTTCGAACACGACCTGAAGTATGCCGATGCAACCGGAATTATTCAGCGGCTGCAGCAGACTGCCGACGCCGAAGGTTTGTTTTTTGGAGTCAAACTAACCAATACGCTCGAAAGCCTCAATCATAAAAACATATTCCCGGCTAAGGAGCAAATGATGTACATGAGCGGCAGTGCTTTGCATCCCATAAGTGTAAACGTTGCCCGCAAACTGCAGAACGAATTCAATGGGAAACTCAATACTTCCTTTTCAGCCGGGGCCGATTGCTTTAATATAAACGACCTTGTTGAAAGCGGCCTGAAACCGGTTACGGTTTGTTCCGATGTGCTCAAACCCGGCGGATACGGGAGGCTGCATCAATATGTGGAAGCCCTTTCGGGAAAAACCGTTTCCGGCAAAACGACTCCGCTCGAAAAATTAAATGCCTATGCTGTCGAAGTTCTGTCGAACGATGACTATAAACGCGACCCTTTCGTAAATAAAAGCATAAAATCCAGCCGTTCCTTAGGCTATTTCGACTGCATTCATGCTCCCTGTGTTGACGAATGCCCGACTAATCAGGACATTCCTGAGTATCTCTATCACACCTCGCAGGGTGATTTTCAGAAAGCCTTCGATGTGATCATGGTCAAAAACCCGTTCCCGAATGTGCTGGGAGTAGCCTGCGATCATTTGTGCCAGGCCAAATGCACACGCATCAATTACGAGCAGGTGCTGAAAATAAAGGAAGTGAAACGCTTTGTTGCTGAAAAAGGATTTGAAGCCGATATTAGTATAGCATCACCCAACGGAAAGAAAATTGCTATAATCGGTGCCGGTCCTTCGGGTTTGAGTTGCGCCTATTTCCTGAGGATGGGTGGTTTTGAAGTTGGGATTTTTGAAACAAAATCCATTCCCGGTGGCATGGTTTCGGAAGCCATTCCGGCTTTCCGCCTCAAAATGGAATCGATACAAAAAGACATTCAGCGCATCGAAAAGCTTGGAGTAAAAATCCACTACAATTCAAAGATTGATTCCGCCCGTTTTGCCGGCCTGCGCGCCCAATATGATTTTGTTTATATCGCTGCCGGCGCCCAGCATTTCAAAACCTTACAGATAGAAGGCGAAACGGCCTCCGGAGTTTTAAATGCATTTGAATTTCTTAAAAATGTTAAATACGGCAAAGCCGTTGAGCTGGGTAAAAACATCATCATCATCGGCGGCGGAAATACCGCCATGGATGTAGCCCGCACGGCTAAACGTACAGCGCAGCCCGGAAGCTCCGTAAAAGTGCTTTACCGCCGCACCCGGACCGAAATGCCTGCCGATGTGGATGAAATAAAAGCCCTGCTTGCCGAAGGGATTGAACTGCACGAGCTGCTGGCCCCGGAAAAGCTGGAGGTAAGCGAAAATAGGATTACTTCTGTTGTCTGTTCCAGGATGCAGCTGGTAAAAACCGATAAGGATTCGCGCTTAACCCCGGTGAAAATAGAAGGTGAATTTGTTGAATTTGCCGCCGACACTCTGATTCCCGCTCTCGGGCAGGAAATTGATATTGATTTTATTTCCTCCGCTGAACTTAAAACCGAAAAAGGTTCATACCAAACCGGTATTCCAGGTGTATTTATCGGCGGCGATGCCATGCGGGGCGCGGCAACCATAGTGAAAGCGGTTGGCGACGGTCGCAAAGCAGCCATTCAGATCGGGGCAAAAGCAGGAATTGTGCTTCCTTCCGAAAAGCTTTCGTCCGACAAAAAACTATCGCATAGCGATCTGATTACTCGTAAATCGAAACGGGTAAAAATGGCGGAATTCTTTTTGGGCGATCACCCTGTGTTTACCGACGAATCAGCCATTCGTGAGGCTTCACGCTGCCTTTTCTGCGGCGATGCCTGCAGTGTTTGCGTTACGGTTTGCCCGAACCGCGCTAACCAATATTACCTTACCGAAGCGGCTGAAGTGCCGGTATGGAAAATTAATTTTGTGGATGGCGAAGTATCACCAATTATTAAAAGTCATCTGAAAATTGATCAGAAATACCAGGTGCTCAACGTGGCCGATTTTTGCAACGAATGCGGCAACTGCACCACCTTCTGCCCGACCAAAGGATCACCTTTCAGCGACAAGCCACGTTTCTGCCTTACCGAAAAAAGCTTCAACCAGACCGGAAACGGGTTTTACCTGCAGAAAGAGGGATTGACCACAACCCTGTTTCACCGGAAAGGGGATAAAGTAATGCAGCTCACCAAAGGAGAAAATCTTTACAGGTATTCAGATGTGGAAGTTGAAGTCAATTTTGATTTAAACGATTTCCAGGTTGTTACAGTAAATAAACTGAATTATTCCGGGAGCGATATTGTCCTGGATAAAGCAGCCGAAATGAAAGTTCTTATCGATTCTGTTTCCTTTTAATCAAAACTATACAACTGGAATAAAAATGGTCTCAAGAAGAAGGTTTATCGAAAACGGTATTTTACTTGGCAGCGCCCTTGCATTATGGTCGTTCAAACCCCGTGCAATATCATTTTCAGGAGATGAATTTGATGTGCCGGAGGATCTTCAAAAGGAAATGTACAATAAGGCTCTGGCACTTGCCAAATTAAAAATACGGGGCGGAAGCGATCACCCGGTATTTAAGAAACCATTCCTGGATGCGGCATTTTCGGAAAGTATTTTTTACTGGGACACCTGTTTCATTGCTACTTACGCGAAATACCATCAGGATGAGTTGCCCATAGCCAATGCGCTGGATAATTTCTACGACCGCATGGACACTGACGGCTACATCTGTCGCGAATTCAGGCCCGATGGCACCCCTTTCTGGCCGAAAAACCACCCGGTAAGCATGAATCCGCCCCTGCTGGCTTTTGCCGAACTGGAGCTGTTTTCAATTAAGAAAGACGAAAAACGCCTCGCAAAAGTTTATCCATTTCTGAAAAAGCATTTCCGGTACTGGGTTCAAACCTACCAGTGCCCCGATAAATTGTTTTTCAGCGATGCTTTCGGAAGTGGGATGGACAATATCGAACGCTATCCCTTTGGGTGGCAGGACGACAAACAGGGAATCCCCCTGGTAAATCTGCACCCGGAAATTTTCTTATACGATTATCTAAGTTCAAAGTGGAACAAACAAGGCCGCTCCGTCGACGCTTCCGCGCAAATGTGTTTGTTTGCCGATAACATGGCTGCAATAGCAAAAATCATTAATCAAAACGCAGATATTAAATACTACACAGCGTTTCATGAAGAAGTTGCTTCTGCCATAAACCAGCACTGCTGGAACGAGGAAGATGGTTTTTACTACGACCTGGGCTATGGCAAGCAAATCAAACGGAAACATATCGGGATGTTCTGGACTTTGCTAGGGGGAGTTGTGCCCGAAAATAAGCTGGATAAATTCCTTGCTCATCTTACCAATCCGGGCGAATTCCGGACTAAAATTCCGGTAGCTTCCTTCAGCGCCGACCAGCCGGAGTATAACCCCAAAGGCGCATACTGGCTGGGAAGCGTATGGGCACCAACTAATTATATGGTTTTACGCGGATTGTCGCTGTATGGGAAAAACGACTTAGCCCGCGAAATAGCCGAACAATATTACTGGGCTGTGGCCGAAGTGTATAAGGAAACCGGTACTTTCTGGGAAAATTATGCTCCGGCTGACATTTCGCAGGGAAACCAGGCCTCTAAAGATTTTTGCGGCTGGACTGCACTTGTCCCGATCACGGTTCTGAAAGAATATATCACGAAATAGCACTCACGGGTAGAAATGACCGGGAAATTCAGTAAATTTATAGGAACAACCGAATCATAATCAAAAAAACAGAATTACTCATTCGTCATCGAAAAGACATACATTTAACAGAAATACAAATGATTACTCTTACTGACAAAATTGTAAACCCTGCCACAAGGCAGAAAGCCATCGAACGCTTCCGCGAAAAAGGAATTGTGCTGCCCACATTTGCTCAAATGCGCAACCCCGAACTGGTACCGGGAAAAATCAAAGATCAGCTTAAAACCATCGGATTATGGGACCTCCACCCGGCCAATCTTTTCCGTATTACCTGGAAAAACCAGCCTGTTGCCAAAGGCGGATTATATGGCGATGTAAATTACCTTGAAATTCCATCGGAACTCACCGGAGTACAAACACGAATAATTCTCCTGATCGGAAAATATTTCCCCACCGGTGCCCATAAAGTAGGTGCTGCATACGGCTGCCTTGCACCGCGTATTATCACGGGCGAATTCGATCCTACCTACCACAAAGCAGTATGGCCTTCAACAGGCAATTATTGCCGGGGCGGCGCCTTCGATTCGCATCTTATGGGCGTTACTGCAGTAGCTATTCTTCCGGAGGAAATGAGCAAAGAACGTTTTACCTGGCTTAAAGAAATTGGTGCCGAAGTAATTGCAACACCGGGCTGTGAATCGAATGTAAAAGAAATTTACGATAAATGCTGGGATATCCGACGCAACCGTAAGGACTGCGTGATTTTTAACCAGTTCGACGAATTCGGCAATCCCTGCTGGCACTATAATGTTACGGCCCCGGCTATCGAGGAAGTCTTCAATTCAGTAAAATCGGCCAAAGGACAGCTGGCTGCATACGTTTCGGCAACCGGATCAGCAGGGACCATTGGCGCCGGCGACTACCTTAAAAAGCAATTCCCGCACATGAAAATTGTTGCATCCGAAGCATTGCAATGCCCTACCCTGCTTAACAACGGGTTTGGCGGACACCGCATCGAAGGAATCGGCGACAAGCATGTTCCGTGGGTTCACAATGCAAAAAACACTGATGTTGTTACCGCCATCGACGATGATGACTGCATGCGCATATTCCGTCTCTTCAACGAAGCTGAGGGAAAAAATTACCTGAAAACCATAGGCATTAACCCTGAACTTATCAGTCAGCTCGGATTGCTCGGCATTTCGGGAGTTGCTAATATCCTTTCGGCAATTAAAACGGCAAAGTATTACGAAATGACGAGTGATGATGTTATCTTCAGTCTTGCAACCGACTCGGCAGAAATGTATGGTTCACGTCTTGAGGAACTGAACGCTGAAAAAGGCGCTTATTCTGAGCTGCAGGCTGCTAAGGATATGGAGAAATGCCTCATCGGACAGGCAACAGATCATCTGAAAGAACTTTCATACTACGATCGCAAAGCCATCCACAACCTAAAGTATTTCACCTGGATCGAACAGCAGGAAAAAAATCTTGAAGACCTGAACCAGCTTTGGAACGACCGCGATGTATGGACCCAGCAATTTCAGCAGGCCGAACGCTGGGATGAAATGATAAATGAATTTAATGAAGAAACCGGCGTACTGAAAAGTTTATAAAGTGTCTGCACACCTATTTCAGCTGTCTCACTCTTTATCCAACCTGTAACCTTCACCTCAAAAGAATAAATTCTAACAGAGATTCTATTTATGATTTCAAAATTCATATACCAATGCAACGACTGCGGCATACAAATCCCTGCCGGGGAAATTGTGTACCTCTGTCCCGGATGCAGCGAAAAGCAGCAACCGGGCCAGCCACCGCTTGGCGTGCTTAAAATTGTGTACGATTATAAAGCATTAAGCGGTATAGTTTTCCAGGAACTTGAGGATAACAGGTTTCTTCAACTGTTGCCGGTACAGGACATGAAAAGTTTCCCGAATCTTCGTGTAGGGCACACTCCCTTATATGAAATCGATCAATTAAACGGCCATATCAATGATTTTGAACTCTATCTCAAAGACGACTCTCAAAATCCCACATTTTCATTTAAGGACAGGGCTTCGGCCCTGGTTTCCGCTTTCGCGAAAGAAAACGGGATTGATACGATAGTTGCCGCTTCCACCGGTAATGCGGGCTCCTCCCTTGCTGGAATATGTGCTGCCCAGGGCCAGAAAGCGGTGATATTTGCACCTTCCACGGCACCTAAAGCAAAGCTTACCCAGATTATGATGTACGGCGCTACACTCGTTCCTGTTGCCGGGAACTACGACAGCGCCTTCGACCTGAGTATAGAAGCAACCCGTCGTTTTGGCTGGTACAACCGCAATACCGCTTTCAACCCACTAACGGTTGAAGGGAAAAAGACAGTTTCGTTCGAATTGTTCAGCCAGTTGCATGAAAATACCCCTGATTTTATTTTCGTTCCTGTTGGTGACGGGGTTATAATTTCAGGAGTGTACAAGGGTTTTGAGGATCTTCTCCTGCTTGGAATTATCGAAAAAATGCCTGTTATTATTGCGGTTCAGGCTGCCGGGAGCAGCAACCTGGTAGGTAATATCGGGAAATCGGAATTCCAGGTTACACCTTCACATACCATCGCCGACAGCATTTCGGTCGATATCCCGCGAAATTTCCACATGGCTGCGGATTACCTGACAAAATACCATGGGCAAACCGTAACTGTGAGTGATGATGAAATTATAAAAGCATCATCAATGCTGGCTAAAAATACAGGGATTTTTACCGAACCGGCTGCAGCTGCTGCATTTGCAGGATTTCTCGATTATAAAACCAGGAGTATGATTCCCAAAGGTTCCACTAACGTAGTTTTGCTTACCGGCAGCGGCCTGAAAGACCTTAGTGCTGTTCAAACACTCTTTGATATTCCACAGGCAGTTGCACCTGATATTGATTCAGTCGGGATGTTTTTAAAGGCTGCAGAGGTTTAGTGTTTCAGAAATTGTTTTGCTAATTTGACAAATTAATATAACATGCGGGATCACACAAAACTTTACCGACTTTTCCTGCTATTATGGATTTTAACAGTTGTTTCTTTAAACGTCTCCGGCCAGCGGGATACCGTTTTGAAAGAGCCGGTTCAATGTCCTTCCGGTGAGTGGAAGCTGGTTTTCGCCGATGAGTTCGATGGGAATTCACTCGACGGCAGCAAATGGTTAACCTGGTACCCCTTCACCGACGATGGTGGCGATAAATGCACATTTTGCCGCACTCATGGAAACGAAGGACAGATTTACCGTGATGAAAACGCCGTGGTAAGCGAAGGCAGCCTGAAACTGATCGCCCGTAAGGAAACCGGGGAATGGATGGGAGAAACAAGGTCTTATTCGTCAGCTACGATCCATTCGGTTCAAAGGTTTGGTATGGGAAAATACGAAATACGCTGCCGCATACCTTCAGGAATGGGTTTCTGGCCTGCTTTCTGGATGTTCGGGCTTAAAGCCACCGAAATTGATGTTTTTGAAATCGGAACACAGAATCCCCGCCACCATCATGTGGCAATCCATAGCTGGAACACAAAAACAGACCTGGAAAAAGGGTATAACGGAACAAACCTGGCCGATGGATATCATATTTATACCATGGTTTGGGATACTAACTTTATTAGTATTGCTGTGGATGGAAATGAAGTATGGCGGGTTAGCCAGTATGCAAACAAACGTGGCCGCGTTGTTAAAAAATGCCCTGTAAAACCGGGGAAATACCAGCTTAATCCTACTTTCCCGCCTCAGGGCGAAATGCTTTCGGTGATTGCCGGGTTGGCTATCGGTACAAGCACGACCCCGTTCACCAAATCACCCGACGAAAAGACCGTTTTCCCCAACCAGATGGAAATCGATTGGATCAGGATATACGAAATGAAATAACAACTTTTGAAAAATCACTGCCAAAATCATGGTGAAATTTATTTTAAACGGAGAAACAACCAGCTTCGAAGGAAATCCGGAGGTAACCCTTCTGAAATTTCTTAGAAATACGAAAAATATTACTTCCGTTAAAGACGGCTGCTCCTGCCAGGGCGCATGCGGTGCATGTATGGTAGAAATAAACGGCGAAGCAAAATTATCCTGTCTCACTCTGCTTAAAAACCTTGAAAATAAAACTGTAAATACACTCGAAGGCATTCCTGCATCCGTCAGGGATATTATCGCTAAAGCATTTGTCGAAAAGGGCGCAGTACAATGTGGTTTCTGCACTCCCGGGTTCCTGGCTCGGACCAATGTCCTTCTCCGGAAAAATCCTTCGCCAACGCTTGATGAAATCAAACAGGCCCTTACGTTAAATCTCTGCCGCTGTACAGGCTACGTAAAAATTATTGATGCCATTCATGAAGCTGCCCAACAACTGCATTCAGGCGGAAATTCCGCCGGATCCGATACTTCGGGCCATGTAGGAACTTCTTATCCAAAATACGAAGCCTATGAAATGGCTGTCGGCAAACGCCTGTTTGTGAATGACCTCAGGTTTGAAGGAATGCTTCATGCTGCCCTTTATTTTTCGGATCATGCGAAAGCAAAAGTTGTGGAAATTGATATTCAGGAAGCGCTCAAACTTCAGGGAGTAACCCGGATTTTTACTGCCGATGATGTTCCCGGCAACCGTTTTGTCGGACTGATTTTGAACGACTGGCCACTGATGATCCGAACCGGTGAAACAACCCGTTATATCGGAGATGTGCTTGCCGGGGTAGTTGCCGAAACCGAAGAAATTGCACACGAAGCCGTTAAACTGATTAAAGTCACATACGAAGTTTACAAACCCGTAACCGATCCGCACGAAGCCATCAAACCAAGGGCATTGCAGGTGCATCCCGATCGCAACAACCTCCTGGAAACCTGCAGGGTTTATCGCGGCGGGATAGCCGATGAGATTATTCTCGATTCAGCATTTACAGCAAAAGGCACTTACCAGACCCAGCGCATTGAACATGCATTCCTCGAAACCGAGGGTGCCGTAGCAATGCCCCTCGATGATGGAGTTCACCTGTATTCCAACGGGCAGGGCATTTATGTCGACCGGAAACAGGTTGCTTCGTTGCTTAACCTTCCGGAAGAAAAAGTCCGCGTTACTCTGGTATCGACCGGAGGCGGATTTGGAGGCAAGGAGGACATGACCGTGCAGGGACATGCGTCACTTTTTGCATGGCACCTCAAAAAACCGGTTAAAGTGGTGCTTTCACGCGACGAATCAATCCGCATGCACCCTAAGCGGCATCCTGTTTATATGGAGATAAGCATTGGCTGTGATAAGGAAGGAAAACTCACCGGTTTGAAACTCTATGCAGTCGGCGATTCGGGAGCATACGCATCGGTCGGTACAAAAGTTATGGAACGTGTCGCCGGCCATGCCAGTGGGGCATATCATTTTCCATGTGTGAACCTCGAAGCACTCACTGTGTATACCAACAATATTCCAAGCGGCGCCATGCGTGGTTTCGGCGCCAACCAGGTTGCTTTTGCCCTGGAGGCCTGTATAGATGAACTTTGCAAACTTGGTGGTTTCGACCGCTGGCAGTTCCGCTACGATAATGCACTTTGCGAAGGCAAAATGACTGCTACCGGACAGGTACTTCACAAAGGTGTCGGAGTAAAAGATACCTTACTGGCTGTAAAACCGTTTTACGACAAAGCAAGGTTCAAAGGGCTCGCATGCGGAATCAAGAACAGCGGCGTCGGAAACGGGATGGCCGATTTCAGCGATGTGATTATCGAAATCATATCAGAAAACAAAGTTGTGCTGCATCACGGCTGGACCGAAATGGGCCAGGGTGTGCATACTATTGCAACGCAGGTTCTGCGAGAGGAAACCGGAATTCCTCCCGGAATTGTGGAGGTAATTGCAGATACAAGCGCAGGAATCACAACAGGAATGACCACATCATCGCGTGCCACCGCTTTGCTTGGGAATGCCATACTCGATGCTTCAATACAGATACGAAATGACCTGAAATATCATAGCCTGGCGGAACTCGCAGGGAAGGTCTATAAGGGTAATTACACCTGCGACTGGACTACCAAACCCGGGGCCGATGTTAAGGAAATAATCACCCATTTTGCATATGGTTATGCCACTCAGCTGGTTGTACTCGACGAAAAAGGCAGAATCGAAACGGTATATGCCGCCCACGATGCCGGTAAAATTATGAATCCCATTATGTTCGAAGGACAGATCGAGGGAGCCGTTCATATGGGATTAGGATATGCGCTCACCGAAGATCTTCCGATGATTGACGGTCAGCTGGTCTCGGCAAAAATGCGTGATCTTAAAATTCTGAGGGCAAAAGATATGCCGCAAGTGGTTGTGCTGGGTGTAGAAGTGAAAGATCCGGTTGGACCTTACGGAGCAAAAGGCCTTGGAGAAATCGGGCTGGTTCCCACTGCTGCGGCTGTTGCCAATGCCTTTTGTGATTTTGACGGCATCAGAAGGTTTAATTTACCATTGAAATAATTTACGAATGACTATTTACGAATGAACCTTACAAATCGTATCTTCCAAATCGTTAATCGTACCTTTTATTTGTCTGAATGTTAGTTCTAATTGACTGTCAAACTTTGAATTAATGAATCATGTACACTGAAGAATTAAAGAACAGGTTTAAAATGTTTGCAATTCATGTGGCTCTATTGATAAAAGATATTCCTAAAAACACAATCAATATACCCTATTGCAACCAACTAATCAGGTCATCGAGTTCGCCAGGTGCTAATTACAGGGCAGCATGCAGAGCTAAATCAAGTGCTGACTTCATCAATAAACTTAAAATAGTTGAAGAAGAACTGGATGAATCTGTTTACTTTCTGGAACTCCTCCTTCATTTTAATCCAGAGTTTGCTGATAATATTAATCTCTTAGTCAAAGAAGGGAATGAACTCCTTGCAATAACAGTTTCCTCCTTAAAAACCTCTAGAGAAAATCAAAACAGAAAATAACAAGTATTAAAATTCAAGAATTTACGATGTACGAATGAAACTTTCAAATCGCATCTCCCCAATCGTAAATCGTACCTCGTAAATCGTACCTAAATAAATTCACCCCAATGTCCATACTCCTAACAAACGGAACCTACATTCACCCTGAAACCCTCGAATTCACAACTTCCGATATTTTAGTAGATGAAGGGCCGGATGGCAAAATAAAATTTCTCCCCCCTGCTTCAGAAACTAAAAGTGACACAGAAATCGACTGCTCGGGAAAATACATTACCCAATCCTTTGTTTGTGGGCACCACCACG
>CAISRK010000189.1 GCA_903887815.1 uncultured Bacteroidales bacterium
AACCGTATTCAGTCCCGGATCAGTTGGGTTCATAGTACCTAAAGTTTTGAGGGGTTTAAATGCTTGCTTAAAAGTAACAATATTTCTCACTCGACACTTCGGAAATTCTAATTTTTCGAAAATGATTTTTATTTTGTAAACCGGCGCTTGGAAGGGAAGAAAAAAATGTCAGTTCCAGCCAATTAGTAATAAGATCAAGCAGAATTAGTAGTAAAATAGCAAAGCTCCTTTCCTTTTAGGAAGGGGTTGGGGTAAGGTCCCTTCAAGGCAGGATATGGTTGAAGTCTCTTAAAAGAAAGTACTCGAAAAATTTCGGATGTTATGCCACAATAAGCCTTCCCGCAATCATCACCAGCATTACAAAAAGGTAATACACATTAATAAGCACAAACGACTTGCCGACGTTAAACGGCTTTTTGCGGCTGAGCAGTGGAACGAAAACCACAATTAAAGAAATTGAAAGCAGGATAATAAGCGATACGCTCCACACTTTGTCCTGCAACCGGAACAGGGGCAGAGCAAGCGCGGATATAGCGGTTGCGGCTATCCACACAAAAGTAAGCCGTTTAATCTGCTCATCGGTAAGTAGTTGTGTAAGTGACGGAAGATTGGCGCTTTCGTATTGTTTCCCGAGTTTCAGAAGCAACAGCCAGAAATGGGGTATCTGCCCCATAAAGAAAAAGAAGCCCAAAGCCAGTGCCTTCGGATCCGTAAGGCTTCCGCCACCTGCAACCCATCCTGCAAGGGGCGGCAAAGCACCTACCATCGAGCCTGGAACTGCGGCAAAAGCAGTTACTTTCTTTAAAGGCGTATAAATCAGGTTGTACCATACAAATGTCGACACACCAACAGCCAAAGTAAGCAATCCCGGGCCGAAATAAAGCACAAGGCAGCCTGAAACAAAGTATGTCATTGCAATACCTATGGCTCCCTGCTTGCCTATACGCCTCGATGGAAGCGGCCTGCCTGCGGTGCGTTTCATTATTTTATCCGTATCAGCTTCCTGTACCTGGTTTAAAGCCGAAGCACCACATGCCATAAGGAAGATTCCCAGGAAGGGTAAAATAAAGCCACGGTTAACGGCTCCGTTGCTGAGTATATAGCCGGTGAAAGTTGTAAACGCAACGGCAACCGAAATACGTACTTTCCCAAGTTCGCTGGTAATCTTCAACAATTCGCGGGGATTATTTTTCTGCTGCTCCACCTAAAGTCTTAATGTATTCAATTATTTGTCCGACCTGCTCATCGGTAAGCTGTGTTTTATAATCAGGCATCGAGCCTTTAGGGAAGCCTTTTACAACATCGGCATTGGGTTCGAGGATTGATTTTTTCAGATAGACCTCATCTACCATAACTTCACGGTCTTTCCCATTGGTTTCGACCGTGGTTTTATGTCCGAAAATTCCTTTGTATGAAGGACCCACTATTTTTGTGCCATCGGATGAGTGGCAGGCAATGCAACCTTTCTGCTCAACAATAAGTTTGCCTGCGGCTCCGGGCACCGCAGCTACCGTGGAGTCGATTTTTGCCGGCCCTGATGCATACCATTTGTCAAAAGTAGCCTGGTCGACAACTTCAACGGTTGTTCCCATATACGAATGCCGCAGCCCACAGTATTCGGCGCAGAACAGGTCGAACGAACCCCGCACCATTGGTTTAAACCACATATAATTTTCCGTTTTACCCGGAACCACGTCTTCCTTGAGCCTGAAGGCCGGGATATACAAACTGTGGATCACGTCGAGCGAAACCATATTAAGCACTACCGGTCGGTTAACAGGCACATAAAGTGTATCCTCCACCTTACCGTTTTCATACTCGAAGTGCCAGCTCCACATCTGGGCAGTGACTTTTATTTTCATAGCATCGGCCGGAACCTGACGTTCCGGAATATACGAATGCCATCCAATCCAGAACATAAACAGAACAAGGATCAAGGGAATTACTGTCCAGATGATTTCCAGCTTATTGCTTCCTTCAATTTCGGAAGCGACAGGATTCTTTTTCTTGTTGTATTTAATTATGAAATAGATAATTACGGCAGTAATACCTATTAAAAAGAAAAGGGAGATTCCGATGATTACAGCAAAAGCTGTATCAACTCCTCCCGAGAGGCTTGTATTTCCTGAGAACATAGTTATGGACGGTATAAGTTATCAAAAAATGTTATTATAATTACTACTACATAAATGGCGAGCACAAGTGCAACCATGAAGCGGTAGATTTTCTCGTCGAACTTCAGGTGCATGAAATACAGCAATACTATGGTTGCCTTCACCGAAGCTATGAGCATGGCAGCAGCAGTGTTAAACGGTCCCAGGTGAACACTCGTAATGGTCACAGTAAGCACTGTAAGTACAATAAGGCTCAACAGGACAATTACCTGTGATTTATAGGAGGATATATGGTTTTTATGTTCGCTCATAGGGCTTAATGTATTAAATAGAACAAAGGGAACAGGAAAATCCAGATGAGGTCGACCAGGTGCCAGTAAAGGCCGCCGTTTTCGAGCAGCGAAACGCGCCCCTGGTTAACCGACCCATTTCTGACTTTAACAAATACAACCGCCAGCAACACCATACCAACAATTATATGTATGGCATGCAGGCCTGTCATAAAGAAATACAGGCCGAAGAAGAGCATGTCGCCTTTGCTGAGGCTCATCAGGAACTCACTTCCTGGATAAATGTCATGGTGGATTTTGGCACCCCATTCGAAGTATTTGTTTACAAGGAAAACCAGGGCAAGCACTAATGTAACTGCAAGCAATATCATGGTCAGTTTCTTGTTTCCAAGTTGTAAGGCGGTAATTGACATAGCTACTGTCATACTGCTTATAAGAAGAATTATCGTGTTTATAAGCCCGATAGTAACATTGAGTTCCTCAGCAGCAAGGTGAAATTCGACAGGATGCTTAAACCGGTAAACCGAGTAAACAATGAACAACCCGCCGAACAGGAGTATCTCGGTGAATATAAACAGCCACATGCCGAGTTTTGATGCAACCGGATCGAAGTGATCTGTATGTGCTACGTGATTTTGTTCCATATCCGGCTTATTTTTCAATTAATTCATAAGGTTCATGATCGATAACCGGAATTTCTTCGAAGTTTTCGAGCGATGGTGGCGACTGTATTTTCCACTCCAGCGTACGGCCACCCCATGGGTCGTCCATTTCTTCGGGTGTGCCTTTTTTTGCACGCAGCAGGTTCACAATAATTATAATAAGCGCTGTGGCCAGTATCCATGAGCCAATTGTCGACAAAAGATTCAGGTTTGCAAACTGCGGCAGGTAATCATAATAACGCCGCGGCATACCCATAAATCCAAGGAAAAACATAGGCATATACAACACGTTAAAACCAATGAATAATAACAGGAGCGCCCGGTTGGCAACTTTTTTATTATACATTTTGCCGAACATTTTCGGGTACCAGTAATGCAGGGCCGCAAAAAAGGCTATTCCGGCCCCGCCAAATACGATGTAGTGGAAGTGAGCAACCACAAACATGGTATCATGCACATGCACATCGGTAGAAACACTTCCCAGCACCAGTCCGGTAAGCCCGCCTATCATAAAGATGAAAATAAAGGCCATGGCCCACCAGAAAGGTGGTTCGAGCGAAATGGAACCCTTATACATGGTTGCTGTCCAGTTAAATACTTTAATAGCGCTCGGGATTGCAACAAGGAATGTAAGGAATGAAAATACAAGGCGGGCCGTTTCGCTCATGCCCGAAGTAAACATATGGTGTCCCCACACAAGATACCCTACAAATGCAATGGCAAGGCTCGACATGGCAATGGCTTTATAGCCGAATACGGTCCTGTGCGAGAAAGTTGTGATTATTTCGGTTATGGCCCCCATTGCCGGCAGAATCATAATGTAAACCGCCGGATGTGAATAAATCCAGAATAGATGCTGGTATAGCACGGGGTCGCCACCTTGTGCCGGGTCGAAAAATCCGATATGAAGCACACGGTCGGCCACCACCATCAGAAATGTGATCCCTACAACCGGTGTGGCAAGCAACTGTATCCAGGCTGTGCCATACAACGACCAGATAAACAACGGCATACGGAAGAAACCCATTCCCGGGGCACGCATGCGGTGTATGGTTACAATGAAATTCAATCCTGTGAGAATGGATGAAAATCCGAGCACAAAGGCGCCGAACACAGTCAGGACCACATTGGTATTTGTCTTCAGGCTATAGGGTGCATAAAATGTCCATCCTGTATCAGGAGGACCGTCGCCTGTAAAAATTCCAAGCAGAACTATCACCGCGCCAAATACAAAAAGGTACCATGAGAAGAGGTTCAGTTTCGGGAAGGCTACATCCTTAGCCCCGATCATAATCGGGATCATAAAATTGCCGAACGAAGCCGCGAGGCCCGGGATAATAAAAAGAAATATCATGGTAAGCCCATGCACGGTGAAAAGTGCATTGTAGGTGGCTGGTCCCATAATCTGCCGGCCTGGTGCAATAAGCTCAAGTTTCATAAATAAGCCCATTACCAGTCCTGCCAGGAAGAAAAAGAGCTGCGAGTACAAGTATAGCAAGGCTATACGTTTGTGATCGGTCGATAAAATCCAGGCACGGATCCCGGTATACTTACCCTGGTATTCAAGGTAGCTGGGCATCCGTTGTGTTGAAGTGTTTCCGGTCATGTATTACTGTTTGATTACTGGTTAACTGAGTTTGAATTTTTTCTGCGTCCGCGTAGTAAAAGATATGTAAGGAGCGATAGGGCAAAAATGAGTGTAATAGTAGCTGTAAGCCTTGTTATGTCTAATGAATAGCGTTCCGATTTCCGGTCGTACGAATAACAAAACTGCAGGACCTTTATCATCGTAGGGGACGATTTGCCCTTTGCAGCTTCGTAAACAGCCAGTTTGAACTCGAACGGCTGGTAGCTGATCCCTTTCAGGTAACGTGTTATTTTGCCTTCCGGGCTGATCATAATCAGCGAGCCTTCGTGCATAAACTCGTTATTAACGAACTTAAACCCGAACCCGAGAGCCTGGGTGGCTTTTGCAATGTTGACGCTGTCGCCCGTAAGGAAAGTCCAGCCTGCTCCATCCTGTCCTTTGATTTTCTTCAGGTAGGTGTTTCGTTTTTTAGCCGCAAGGTCGGTCGATTCGCGGCTGTCGAAACTTATCGTTATAGCCTGGTATTCCTTTCCAAGCGCAAGTCCTGAACTTGTCATCACCTCGGCAAGGCCATTCATCAATGGGCTGCAGATACCCGGGCAGCGGTAATAAACAAAACACAGAACCGTTGGTTTGGTGATTATCTGTTTCAGGTCGACCAACTTCCCGTTATGATCTGTAAGCATAATTCCCGAAGGGATGTATTGATCAAGGTGCTCGGTGATTCCAACCTCCAGGTCTTTCGCATTCCCAGCCATTGAATTGGTGGTACTGAACAGCAAAACAATCAGCACAAAAGGCAATGTAAACCACGAAATGGGTTTTTTCATTTTGAATTAGATATTAGCAATTTATTTTTTTTAAGCTTATTTCGAAATGGAATGACCGGGCTCTTAAAATCCGGTTATAGGTAATTAAACCCCAATTAACGCTTTATTAACAAAAGGCAACGGGGGTTTGTTTAACAAAATTTAAACTTTTGTTTAATTTTTGTTCAGGAAATCAGTTTTCGAAACGAGCCAAATGCTAATACTTTGCAAAGCAGAATATTAGCATTTTTTAAAGCCTTAACAAGAAACAGATATAAATCTGCTAATGTATGTGATGATGAATACTTTCGTCGAGGTAAGGATGGTTTTTTGCAATCAATGGAGCCTTGGCAAGCGCCTTGCTGAAGGCGAACAGGAACAGGCCTGCAACTCCGGCAAAAACACCCAGTTCGATGATGCCAAACTTAGGAGTGGTTGTGAAATCGGGCATTACCTGTTCGAATATATCGGTATATAAGCCAACAAGAAGCAGAATGCAGATAAAATAAACAAAGTTGATGCTTTTGTCTAACTTCTGAGGAAGCAAACCGATAAAAGGTATGAACCAGTTTATAGCAAAGTTGGCGATGAAGAATGCCATCCAGCCATTATTCCAGCGTTGAGCATAATAGGTGGTTTCTTCGGGAATATTACCGAACCATATGAGGGCAAACTGGGAGAAATACAGGTATCCCCATATAATACTCAAGCCGAACATGTACCTTGAAAAATCAAGCAGGTGATACTCGTTCATATCCTTGAAATATCCTTTTTTATGCAATATGATTGCGATAAGACCTACCAAAGAAGTACCATGGTAGAATGCTGCGGCAAAGTTCTTAAATGCAAAAATGGTACTGTACCAATGTGCATCAATCGACATGATCCAGTCGAACGAAGCTATCGAGAACGTAAGAGCCAGTACAAAAATGAATATTTTCGACCAGAACTCCATTTTTTCGAACAGTTCGATTCCCCCAAGACTGTCTTCCTGCAGCGAAAGCTTGCGCAGGTATCGTGTAAGCAGTATCCATGCGCCAAAGAATATTACAATCCTGATCATGAAAAACGGTACATTCAGGAAGGGTGATTTATGTGCCAGCAGTTCATCATGTGCAACCGCATCGGCATTCGACCAGTGATACACATCATTCAACCCGAAAAACATAACAAGCATAATAATGGCAGCATACGGAATGTATGCCATAAGTGCTTCGGGAATTCGCCTGAACATAGCCGACCAGCCCGACTGTGTGATATACTGCAGGCTGAAAAAGAAAGCAGCTCCAATGGCCAGCGACAGAAAATAATAATTGTTCAGCAGCAGGTTGGCCCAGGTCCGGTGGGTGTCGGTAAGGAAACCATAAACCAGCCCGATAACCCCAAGCCCCATGAGGCCGTAGGTTATGTAATTAAATTTCTTGGTAAATATAACTTTGGTATCCATACTCACGGAGCTTATTTGTTCTTTTGAAGAGTGTTTTTAACATAAAGGGCTATCTTCCAGCGGTCGTCGGGCCTGATCTGCGGACCGTGTGCACCCATAGTATTCCATCCTACGCTTATTACATGGAAAACTTCACCGATAGGCGCTGCCAGCATACGTTCCGATACCAGCGATGCAGGCTGCATGGTGAATTTACCGCTTGTATACAGATGTCCGTCTCCCTTACCGGCAACGCCATGGCAGTTCTGGCAGTAAATGGTAAACATTTCTTTACCGCGCACAAGGTTTGTATCGCTGGCTTCGAGCTTGCAAACCAGTTCTTTTCCGGCCTGCAGCCGTCCTTCGGGGGTTGCAGGGTACTGGTAGGGTATCATTTCGCGTGGTATGGAACCCGGCACCGGCAACTGCATGGTGATCTTGTTAGCCATACCAGGCGATGGGGCATACGTTTCGTAAGCCAGCGAATGAGCCATGTCGGGGAAATACTCGTATCCTTTCTGAATACGCGTGCGGTCGCAGGAGGC
>CAISRK010000190.1 GCA_903887815.1 uncultured Bacteroidales bacterium
AGGCTGAAGTTGAAAATTGAGGGTATAAACGATGAAGAAATTATCGTTGCACGCGAGCGGGTACAGGATTTTAAGGACTGGCTCGACAGATAGATTTACAGTCAGGGCTTGACGCAAAGTCAAATCCTGACAAAGATCAGAAATCTATTTTTCCCCTGAAAGCTACCGTTTTATGTGCATGATTTGTGCCTTCGAGCGCATATTGAAGACCATCGTTCAGGCTTCGGATTATTGTAAGGGAGTCACCCGGCAGAGTTTCCTTCATAAAGTTAACTGATAACCTTTTAGGGTAATGTATCTTATGAAACTCTACAGGGATTGTATCCATCATCCAGTCGACATAGCGGGCTGAGGTAACATGCCTGTTAAGGTCAAAATCAAAATAGTTCGATTGCACTTCAAATGCTTCGCCCTCGATAGTTGGAAACAGTTTCTCGGGTGATTCGTTTAGCCCGTGCTTATCCCTTAAGTGGACAAACATTTCGCCTTGTATGCCATCAAATATTTTGGGTTTTTTAGTTTCCAAATCAATTGCCAGCCACCCTGAGGTAGCCCGGGCTACAATATCCTGCTGTTTGTCGCGGATGATATAGTCGCGGGTATACAGCAGGCCTTCAACCGATTTTGGCCAGGTTTCAACTACTGCTTCCTGGTTCCACATAAGTGGTTTGTATATTTCGACAGTCATCCGGCTAAGAACCCAATAGAGTTTTTGTTCTTTCAGGTTTTTAAACCCGAAACCCAGGCTCTCAGCCGAAATTATAGCCGATTGTATCAATAAATTAACGAGCCCACCCAGGCGGATACGCATAAACATATCCGTATCGGCCGAGGTTATGCGAAAATCGGAAAATATAGTCAGGTCATTTTCAGTAAGTTTTTTCATAGAGATATGTGAAAGTGCAAAATTTAAAAAACAGATGACCCCACCAAGTCAGGAATCACCCGTTTACCTTTAATCAAACAATGTGATCATTTTAATAATTCGAACGATGATTCAAGTCCGCTTGCAGAACTGGTTCCGACAAAAACTTTAAAATCGCCGGGTTCGGCTTTTAGTTGCAGGTCAGTATTATAGAAAGCAAGATCAGCAGGAGTTAGGGTAAACGTGAGTGTACGGCTTTCGCCTGTTTTCAGGAATACTTTTTGAAAGCCTTTAAGTTCTTTAACCGGGCGGCCGATGCTCCCTACCATATCGCGTACATACAACTGAGCAACTTCAGTTCCATCGTATTTGCCTGTATTGGTAAGTTTTACACTGACAGTTAAAACGCCGTTTGCTGCTAATTTCTGCTTATCAAGCTTCAGATCGGAATAACTGAAGGTCGTATAGCTGAGTCCATATCCAAACGGGAACAAAGGTGCATTTTCAATGTCGAGGTAACGGCTTTTATATTTGTCGCTCCTGTTTCCAACATACGGGCGGCCGGTATTCTTGTGGTTATAGTAAATGGGGATCTGGCCGACATTTACCGGAAATGTCATGGTTAATTTGCCAGAAGGATTGTACTTTCCGTACAATACATCTGCAACAGCATTACCAGCTTCAGTTCCGCCATGCCAGGCTTCGAGTATGGCCGGAACATTAGCAGCTTCAAATTCCAGGATCAAAGGACGACCGCTCATCAATACCAGCACTAAGGGTTTGCCGGTTTTTAGAAGGGTTTGAAGTAACTCAAGCTGGCGGCCAGGTAATCCCAATTCAGTCCTGCAGGCAGCTTCACCGCTCAACTCGGCCGGTTCGCCTAAAACGGCAACAATTACATCCGCATTCGTAGCCATATGATAGGCTTCGGTAATCATCTCATCGTCCGACCGCGGGTCCAGCGAAGCCTTACCGCTAATTCTTGCCTGCAGTTGCTGGTCAGATAACATGTTGCAGCCTCTTGCATATTCAATTTTCAGATCCGGCCCCAACAAGTTCCGGAAGCCGGCGAGTACGCTTACAGCATTGGCCTTGTCGCCTGCAGCTCTCCAGCATCCAAGCATTTCTTGCTGGTTGTCGGCAAGCGGTCCAATGAGCGTAATTTTTTTTGAAGGATCAAGTGGAAGCAGCTGGTTATCATTTTTCAGTAAAACCATCGAGTTTTCAGCAATAACGCGGGAAGCTTTCCGGTTTCCAGGTGTCAGAATTTCGTTTTTTGCTCTTTCGTCGCTGATATAGCGGTACGGATCATCGAAAAGTCCAAGTTTGTATTTGGCTTCCAGGATGCGCCGGCAGGCATCGTCAATTGTTTTTTGGGAAACTTTCCCTTCCTTCACCAGTTCTTTAGCATATATAAGGAACCCTTCACCAACCATATCCATATCAATACCGGCATTGAGTGCCAGTGCAGAAACTTCTTTCAGGTCTTTGCCAACGCCATGTTCAATCATTTCGTTTATGGCGGTATAATCTGTTACGACAAATCCTTTAAAACCCCATTGTTTGCGAAGCAGGTCGGTCATAAGCCATTTGTTAGCTGTAGCCGGTACCCCGTTGATTTCGTTGAATGAACTCATTGCACTGGCTGCACCCTCATCAAAAGCAGCGTGATAAGGTGGCAAATATTCGTTATACATTTTTACCAGGCTCATATCAACAGTATTGTAATCGCGGCCGGCTTCAGCACCCCCGTAAAGAGCAAAATGTTTTACGCAAGCCATGATGGTGTTGTTTTTTGCCAGGTCGTTGCCCTGGTAGCCTTTTACCATTGCTTTTGCGACTTGTGATCCCAGGTAGGGATCTTCACCGGCTCCCTCGGCAACACGTCCCCAGCGTGGGTCGCGGGCAATATCAACCATAGGGCTGAACGTCCAGTTGAGCCCGTCGGCCGATGCTTCTTGCGCAGCGATACGGGCACTTTGTTCAACCAGCTGCATGTCCCAGGTGGAGGCTAATGCCAGAGGTATAGGGAAGGTAGTCTTATGACCATGGATAACGTCGTAACCAAAAATCAGTGGAATCCCCAGACGCGTTTCCTTAACAGCCATATCCTGTAATTTACGAACAGCTGAAGGTGTAAATGTATTAAATACCCCTCCCACAAGACCGTTCTTGATTTTCTTATCCACATCCTGGCTAATCACAGGACCGGTTACATCAAAGCCAATATTCGGCAGATTCAGTTGTCCGATCTTTTCATCCGGAGTCATTTTCGCCATAAGCGACGAAATGAACTTGTCCATTTTGACTTTATCTGCCGATGGTGAAACAGTCTTGGGCGATTGGGCAAAAAGAGAATTAAGACAGAAAAAGCTTGTGAGAATGAGCAGTGTAAAGATGCCTGGTGTTTTTCGTTTCATATCCTGTTTATTAAATTGGTTTTCGATCAGCAGTATTATTCATGATTCCTGGTTAAAAAACTGACAAGTTATTTCATGATGCATATTGGAAATTACATGAAAAAGGATCCTTTGCGATTGACTTCCAATGCCTGCAATTCTGTCGGGCAAAAATAATATAACATGATTGCTATTTGTCGAAAGAAAATTTAAATGAAGCACTTTTCTTCGGAGCAGTTTTGTATACAAGCGCTTTGGTTATGTATAGCCTTGTTCCGGTTGCCCCGGGATTACCTTCTCCTTTCAACACAAGTTTGACTTTATGGTCTTTGTTCACCAAACCTGTAACATGCCAGAGGGTAACATTTTCATGTTCCTGATTATTATAGAAAAAATAGGTGTCAATAGTCCTGACGAGGTTTCCATCCAGATAAACATCAGCTTTGCCCCCATCCTTAACCCAATTACCAACGATTGAGATTCCTGTACCGGTAAAGCTGATTTCGGCAGCATCGCCTGCTTTATCAGCATATTGAGCCTGGTCGATTAGTTTTTCCCCGGGCCATCCAATCCTTTGGTATGTTGTCCAATTCCCTGTGAGAGTCCATAACCCCTTATCAAAAACGGAGATTTTCTTATCCAGAACAACATCCGGGAAAGAAACTTCCAGCGCCGGTGCAACCGGAAGCTGCCTGGCAACGGTGATTTCATCCTTACCTATTTTTCCGCCGTTTTCGGAAATCAGTTTTACAGCGTAACTATATGTGTTTTCAACAGCCTTGTTGAATGAATAATTGGTATTTATAAATAAGGAATCGCCCATATAAGCTATACCCTTTTTCATATCTTCGGGCAGCTGATCAAACCCTTTTATAACACCAAGAACAGCCATGGCATTACTGGGATTGCAGTCGGAGTCCTGTCCGCAGCGCGTAGTAATTTCAAGAGTTTTCATTACATCACCATCACCATATAACAGTCCCATCACAACAAAAGCACCGTTCATCTTGGCGTCAATATTGAATTTTTCGCCAGCAGTGCAGAAATGATCGTAATCCCATTTGGACTGAAGTTCTTTCCAGGCTGCTTTCCAATCGTTGGGATAATGTTTGTGCAGTTTAATAACATCAGCAATTATTTTCGCATAATCACTTTCCGCAGGTATAGCTTTCAGAGCATTGTCAATTAGGGTTGATATATCATTTTCGAAGAATGCCTGGGTATTCATCGACGAAAGAAAAATTCCTCCGTATACACCATCGCCGTAGTTCATGATGTGACCAATCTTATCGGCCATTTTTGCAGCAGTAACCGGCATCCCGGGGCACATGAACCCAAGGTAATCGGCTTCAATCTGGAAATCAATATCATCAGCATGAGGATTGAATTCGGGATTCCCCGATGCGGGAGGGGAAATACTGTCGTAATAATTCTTTCGGGCCTGAACGTTGGCATGCCACAGCATATAACCTGATTTGGCAAACATTTCCTGGAATTTTTTAGCAGGGGCATCCATGCCGTATTTATCCATTGTCATCATAAAGGTAAGCTGCACATAAATGTCGTCCTGCCACATACTGCCCCTGATATCTTTTGGTGTCCATTTAATGGAATCGCCGTAGGTTTCGCCCAGTGCCCTGAATTCAGTCGGAGCCCCATATGTTACCCCGATCATTTTACCGGCCCAGCCACCGGCAATTTTGTCTTTCAATGATTGTGGGCTGATTGTGAGGCTGTTGTGGTGTTCTGCAGTGCAAGCCGACAATACCAGAAGTACTGAAAACACAAAAATGTAAATTTTGAACCTTTTCATGATTGTAATTTGATTGTTTGAAAGAAAGAAAGCTTTTCAAAGATATTATCACTCGAACAAAAACTTATAGGTCTCATTTTTCTTTATACCGGTTTTATAAATAAAAGCTCTTGTAACACAAAGATTGGTACCGGATGATTCTTTCCTTTTTTCACCTGTTACGACAGCTTTTATAGTATGGGTTCCCGGTTTTAACCCGAATATATGCCAGATACAAATGTCGAGAGGCTCCTGTCCACAATAATTATAATACGTATCTATGGTTTGGTATAACTTACCGTCAACATAAAAACCGGCTTTCCCACCATACTTGTAGATATTCCCGTAAAGTGCTATTCCTGTTCCTTCAAATGTAAATTCAAGTTCATCACCTTTTTTACCGGCATACATCGATTGGTCGATTGGCGGATGATCTTTTTCCCAGTGAGGGACCTGCCATACCTGCCAATTGCCTTTGAATCTCCATTTCTCCTTCGAAAACGCTGAAACCACTGTGTCGAACACAACACCAGGAAAAGAGACTTCTAGCCTGGCAGGTTTAATACTTTGAGCCGGGATTTGAATTTCATTTTCTGTAACTGTGCCCCCATTTCGCTTGATGTACCTGACTGCGTAATCAAAGGTACTCTCCACCATAGTTCTGAAGGTATAAGTGGTATACAAGAATGTTGAATCTTCAAAAAGCTTTATCGCATTTGTCATGTCTTTCGGCAAATTGCTGAACCCTTTTACAACACCAAGAACAGCCATAGCATTAGCCGGGTTGCAATCGGAATCCTGTCCGCAGCGAGCTGAGATGTCGATAGTCTTCATTACATCGCCTTCGCCATACAGCAGCCCCATAACAATATAAGCGCCGTTCAGGGTTGCGTCGAAATTGAAATCAATTCCTGCTCCACTGATGTCAATTTCACTCCATTTATCATCCAGTTTTTTCCAGGCGGCTTTCCAGTTATCAGGGTAGTGCTTATGCAGTTTTATTACATCACTAATGATTTTTGAATAGTTGCTTTCTTTCGGAATAGCCGAAAGTCCGGTTTCAATTATCTTTTCCATGTCATTCTCGAAAAATGCGGCACTTTCCATAGCTGAAACAAAGGTTCCGCCATAAACTCCGTCGCCGTAATTCATAATATGACCGATCCTGTCAGAAACAGCAATACAATTCTGGATCATACCAGGGTTCATAAAGCCTATAAAGTCTGCCTCAATCTGAAAGTCGATGTCATCGGCCCTGTAATTGTATTTTGGACTGCCCGATAAAGGCGGGTAAATACCGTTAAAATAGTTCTTCCGCGCCTGCAGATTTGCCGCCCACATTGTAAAACCGGCGGTAGCTGTTTCTTTCTGCATATTTTTTGCAGAAACATCCATACCATACTTATCCATTGCCATAATGAAAGCCAGCTGCACGTATAGGTCATCCTGCGTATTACTGCCTGCAAGGTCGGCACTTGTCCATTTTATCGGATCCTCATTTGTTTTTTTTCGATAAACAAATTCAGTTGAAGCTCCATAGGTTACACCGATCATTTTACCAGCCCATCCTCCTGCAATTTTATCTTTTAGATCTTTTGCATTGATGGTTTGAATTTTCGGAGCATTGATTTGGCCAACCGCGACTCCCAATGAGAGGATAAAGATTAAAAATGTGACTGTGAAGTTTTTCATTTCACCCATTTTAATTGACGTTGTATACAAGCATTAAATCCTGATATCCACTATGTTATCTGACTGATTTAACTGACCGAGGAATTCCTTTATCGGAATAACTGCTCCTCCTGCGCGATAATTGTTGTTTTCGGAAGTGAAACCCGAAACTTTACCATTGATGCTTATACTTTTGGGGCCGTAGCAAGCTTCTTTTACCCTGAAGTTGAATGTAACAGGATGTTTTAAAAAATGAATTGAAGCCGATAGCCCATCAAATGAAAGAGGTATAACCGGATCGAAAATAACATTTCCGAATTCGACCCGCAAGCCCAACAAGCGTGTTATAATCAATGTGATATAGATGCCAGGCCCGCTTGAATATACTCTCCATCCGCCTCTGAGTGTGATTTTACCGGTTTTGATTTCATCGTAGCGCTCATCTGCTTCGTAGCGGCTTTTAAAGGCAACATCCGAACTGCTGTAATAGCAATTGGATTGGCGGATATCACCGCACGGAACTACATCGCGGTAACCAACAGGATTTGCCTGGCGGAGTGCTTTTACAAACGCATCGGCATTGCCTGTAACTGCCTGCGATTCAGCGTAACGGATATGCTCATGCACATACATGATACCAATTTCGCGGCCAAAGTGAACGGCGCTTTCGGCACGCAGGAAAATAGCCTGAATTCCGCCTTTGTATTTTAAAGGATGGTCCATCAGACGGGCCCCGTCAGGTCCCTTGAGATATTTCTCGATCAGATGCTGATGGTGAAATGCCTGTTCTTTAGTAAAAATGCCGCTGATCACGCCGCGATCCATCGGCAGCAGGCTGTAATGTATCCCGGTTGTGGTATCGCTTGGATGAAGCAAAACGCTTATGCTGCCATCCTTTTCAACCAGCCCATACCCGGCAACAACTCCATCCTTCACAAGGTATTTATTAAAATCAGATTTTATCCGTGAGCTGATTTCATCCAGTTCTTCCGCTTTTTCGGCATAACCTGTTTGTGAATACACATTTTTGTACTCATTGAAAGCCTGGTAATTCATTTCGACCGTCCAGCTTGAGATCATCCGTTCAGCCAGCTCCTTACTTACAGGTTGCAGCGAATCGTTCCAGTCGCCACCTCCGAAAGGCACCATGGCAGTATTTGGAATAAAGGAATCCACGATCATTTTTATAAGCCGGTCGATATGCCCGCTGAGCGTTGCCTTTTCGGCAAAGGCAACTCCCTTTTCATGATAATAAGGCAGGATTTCATCCAGGAATTCCACATCTCCGGTTACTTTTATATAGCTGCTCAGCGCTATGATGCACCAGTAATAAACGTCGCCATGGCAGTCGCCGGCGCGGATGTTGAAATAGCTGTCGAACATCCACCATTGCGGCCAGTCGCCAACGGTATTCTGATTGGAAAAGATGGTACGGAGCACCTGCCTGGCTTCCTCATATTTCTGAAGATTCAGCAACAGGTCGAAAGGTCCCTGCGAAACATCACGCGTCCCCCAGGCAGCACCGCCAAATTGCTCCAGGCCATGCGGAGTAAGAAAATGAGTAACCGCATTCATACAGAACCAGGGCAGGATTTCCCTGATAGTCGCTGTATCTTCGCTATTTCCCTTTAACGAAAGGTTTAGACTCATGTGGTTCAAACCTGATTGGGCGTCCAGGCAATCCGATTCAAACTGTTTATCCGTATTTATTATTTTTTCAACCGAAGTTGTGGCGCAAACCTCCCCAACAAAACTTAATGAAAACGTTTTGGTTTTCTTTACACCGAGAATGAAAAATGAACCTCCGCGGCTTTGATGATCAGAATATAGTGCTTCATCGCCTGAAGCGATATAATCAGAATGGCTGTTCACCAAAATACGGAACCGGGCCTGTGGAAACTTGCCTAGAATCATGCTTCCGGCTTTTGGCCTGCATATAAACTCTCCGGCTTCCTTTCCAGGAGCGGCTGTCCAGCCGTTGCTTCCGTCAAAATGATGCGCAACAAGCAGATTCACAGATTCACCGCGCAGAACTTTAAAATCCAAATTCACTCTTGGCGACGTTTTCGAAGTCCATGTGCGGACCTGGAAGATATGGTCGCCATATTTATATATCCAGCGGCAATGATTCAATCCCATCTCGAAAGCCGAAGGAACACCAAGCAACCAGGACCGGCCATCTATTTCAACAAATATTCTTTGACCCGTTTCGGGCAGATCGTTAAACTGGCTTGTGCATACCGAAAGAAAAATATTGAAATTGGTATTGCCCTGCGTAAGGTGCGAATTAAAAACGCCAAAAGCATACGAGGTTGTCGATACAATATTCTCATCCGCCTGGTAAGCTGCTTTGGCTTGCATAATATGCCCGTGCGGGCGGTCGGCAAGTATTTCCTTTTCACGAAGCACTACATGGTGGTTTAGACCATAGAAAAACGACAATAATTTCCCGTTTTCACTTTCACTGTGTCGTCTGTCGCGGTCAAAAAACCGGTCGAGTTCTTCGCTGTTCAGATCATCGACCGGTAAAAAGGCCGATGTGTTGAACAGGTTATGCTTAACGGAAAAGAATTTCCCTTTCCTGTCGGCTGAAATATCGTTTTGGAATTCCAGCATCACGTCCGGCAGTTGTTTTAGATCAGTTGCAGAAGTTGCCGCCGGATGATCAGGCAGATAGGTGGCTAAAAAAATACTTTTATGAGCTTCTCCGGAAGGAAGTGTAAAAGGCATTTCCTGCAAGGCAACCAACGCCAATTCTCCGTCATATTCTCCGCCCAGTGTTATGGCTTTCAACCCCTCGGGAATTCCTGTTTCGCGGAAAGTTTTGCCCAGGAACAGCATTCCATCCGTACTTCCGGAAACTGCTTTATTTTTACAAGCCAGCATCAGCCAAGGATGGCCGGTGGACTCCTTTATATTCTGACGGCAGCAAACCACCGAACCGTAAGTTTTTTCTTCAAGTACAAGCCTTTCAATATACTGGCTTACATAGTATTCGTTTACCAGGCCATTTGTTATAGGCTTTAACCCGACATCCTGCACATAAACGAGGTCGAGGTCAACAGGATTGCCTGATTTGTTTTCAATATCAATACTCCACTGCCAGCTCAGGCTTTTCTCCGACAGTTTCAGAACGCATTCATAATCAATATCTTCCCAGAAGCCCTTAGCAACATAAGAGTCTTCCAGTACCTGGAACCGGCTGTTGCTTTCCGGGCCTAAGAGTGCCTTGAATTCAAACGGGTCAGTCCTTTTCCGCAGGTAAATATTTGCTCCCGATTTTGAATATGGTGTAGCCGGTTTTAAGCTTATCCGGATGGGATCAACTTCAATATGCTGAACGGAACCGTTTTCAAGGAAATCGAACGACAGCCCGAGGTGATTTTTGATTTTCATTTAGCCAGGTTAATTTTAAGACTCATTTCACTTCGATATTTGTGGCTGTAAACCAGGACTATACGCTTTTCGTCGCGGATTGTCTTTACGTCTTCACCATCAATTGCAGCGGAATGGATCGTTTTTGCTCCCGGACCTTCAAAAACAATTTCTCCTGCCAGGTCACGGTCTCCGTAAAGAGTAATCTCAAGTTGATTGGCATGTACTGCAACACCGAGAATATCCGATGTGCTGTGCAGGATTTTTAACCCTGCAGTAACATCCATACACACAGGAGTCAAAACAGCATATAATGCGGGCCAAAGTATTTCATTCTGCAGGTAAGGGATTGTGATAGTTTCATCGTTCCCTGGATGTGTATATGAAACCGAACCGCTTTGTTCCTCGTTATAGTAATTGGCTATAAAAAGAACCGCAGTATTATCACTTGTAAAGCGTTCGCGAACGGCGATATTTTCATTTTTGGCTGATGCCTGCCGCAGCTTTGCTCTTGATGTGTTCAGAATGGCTTCATACACAGGTTTCTGTCCTTCGGTATCGAATCCAATCCAGGTTCCCAGGTGAGTCAGCGATCCGTTCCCAAGCGCTTTAGTGAATCCGCAGGCGGAACCACGCAGGGTGCGTGCAATAATTTCAGCTCCTGCCAGTGATTCTTCAGAATAAATGATCAAAGGATTGGCACATTTTATATCCTGCAGGCCCAAAATATCAATCAAAGGCGAGTCGATGATTTCTCTCCCTGACGGATGCACCGAAAGTGCGTCGCGAAGGATGGTGCAAGGCTTTTGCGACATTTCGCGATCGGGAAGGTAAGGGAATACGACAAGGTTGCCGCCGGCTTTGGTATAATCAACCATGGTTTGCTGATCAGCAGCATTCATTTCATCCGTGCTGAAAGCCCATACCTGTTTGTAGTTTTTCATCGATCCAGCCGATGCCTTTGTAAGGTCCATCATATCGTAATCGATATTCAGGATTTGAAGAACTTTTAACAAACCATCGAAATATGCCGGGCGGCGGATTGCCGATGCATTGAACTGAAGTCCACAAACTCCGTCAACAGGGCGTTCAAGTTCCGAAGCATAATCAGGCGGG
>CAISRK010000191.1 GCA_903887815.1 uncultured Bacteroidales bacterium
GGCTTGGTTAATTTCCTGTAGTCTTGTCAGAGAATACTCCAGTTGGAAATTCATTCGAAAACCACAAGAGTTTTATTTGTAAACGTCAACTTTACCGGACTATCAAGTTTGACGATTATCAAAGATAATCTATTATTACTTACTTTTATTGTAAATCCTTATCCCTTGCTTTTATGAATCCCTTTCTCCTTCTCTCCACAATTCTTATTACTCTTGCCCTGGTTTTCTATTCGCTCGGCGTTTGGGCTGAACGGATAGCCACTTACCTTAAACCCTGGCATGTGGTTTCTTTCTGGGCGGGATTTACCTTCGATGTTTCAGGAACCCTTGCAATGACAAAACTCGCCGAAGGGCCCTTCAACCTTATGGAACTGCATACCCTGACCGGGCAGATTGCACTCTGGCTCATGCTGGCACATGCCATCTGGGCAAGTTATGTGGCAAGGAAAGGAAGTGAAAAATCCAGGATTGGTTTTCACAGGTACAGTATGGTTGTATGGCTTTTCTGGCTGATTCCATATCTGGGCGGGATGTATATGGGGATGACCAGGTAGGTGAGGGGAGATATAGCGGAAAGGCTTTAGACCTCCATGATAACCTCAAAGTACGCAACGGAAATAATCAGAGTGCGAAAATGGCAGATATTTAACGGTATACAATTGCATTATTCCTGCCTGAATGCCTCTGTCACATTTTTACGCAAAGCAGCTTTTACCGGGAACCAGATCCAGGCTAATCCGCTGAGGAAAATTACAAGGAGTGTTAATGCCAGAAAGGTTGCCGGGAGATGGAAAGCCGTCGAGAAAAAGGAAGGCATAATGCCTGTAATTGCAGCAAGAAGCCCCAGGCCAATCCCGGAAAGCAGGATAAAAAGGTTCTCGGTATAAATGAGCTTCCGGATATACTTCGGGGTAAATCCAAGGGCCCGGTACAATGCAAATTCCTGTTTGCGCTCAGCAAGGCTGCGAAGCAGAACAATGCCAAGTCCAAGAGTGCCAATAAGCATTGCCAGCCCGCTCAACAGCATAAATACCGACAAATAGGTGTTGGTTACCGAGTTGAATTCGGCGAGGCGCTCCGAACAGGGTGTTATCACAATTCCATAATCCTGAAAAAGGTATTCGAGCCGCTGCCGGATTGCGGAACGCTGTATAAAATCCCCGTCAACCAGCATCACTTCCGATCCGGCAGTTGAAGAGAAATACCGGCTGAACGCCCCGGCCGAAACCAGTATATTCCCCTGGAAAACAGAATTGGCCAGCCCGCCCATAATTACAACTTTCAGTATTTTCCCGTTTTCAGCTGTATATAAAAGCGTATCGCCAACTTTTTTCTTCATTCCCCAGGTAATCACGGTCTGGTCGGCAAAAGCCGGCACAATCCCGGGTTCTGACAGGTTGTTGAGTATACTCCATGGATGCGCGGAATTAACAGAAGGATGAAGGTTGTCGAAGCTGAACGATTGCAGGCTGTCGAAAAGTGCAGGATTGATCCCGAGTATGCGGGGCTGAGCAACCTGGTTCAGATTCAGACAGCTGGCATCATTCCCTGCCAGGCTGAGTATTTGTGTGTAACGCAGGGTTTGCAGTGTTTTTTCATCGCTAAGCCCATAGGTTGACTTCCCTTTAGGAGTATTGAGATCATCCAGTATTGGCACAGTTGATTCGGCCCAGAAAAGAAAACCGCCCGTACCGGATTGGCGGCTGTTTTCGGTACCATAGAAGGTTTTCCGGTTAGCGCCGGTTATAATAACTGTAAATATCCCGATGGCCAGAAGCGAAATAGCCGTCAGGGTTCGTGATTTTTTCAAACACACATTACGCAATACCAGTGTGTAAAAGCCGGGAACCGAAGAGCGGGGTTTCTGTCCCGTTTTTATCAAAAGATAATCGAGCAGTGCTATTCCTGCAACAATCAGAAATCCGCCGGAAGTGAGAAAAATACCGGTAGGATCACCCTGCGACGTGAATACAGAATACACAATCATCAGGATTGCCGATAGAGCAAAAAGTATAGTTATTGCAAGGCTGATGGTTTTTCGTTTACTTTTAATGTGTGCGAGCGCAGGACCAATTCCTTTTACCGAAACCGACAAAGGTTTACGCAGGTTCCTGATTAATACAAACAGCAGTGACATCAAAGCTGTTATTACACCCGCGATGAACCCGGTAATCAGGGTTGCCGGAACAATATGTACCTGCAGCATCGAAGTGCGCACAGCATCGTTCCACAGGGTATTTAAACCAATCAACAGGAGTTTGTTGTAAAAAACCCCTGAAACCATTCCGGCAAAGCTTCCCGCCACCACTACAATTGCCGCTTCGGCAAATAATATTCCTACTATGTCTTTTTTTCGGAAACCAAGTGTTGCCAGTATGGCTGTTTCGACCATCCTTTTTTGTGCATGAAGCGAAAACAGCAGAGCCGAAAGCAGGAGGGCAGCAACTATAATGAAAAAACTCAGGCTCAGAAATAAACTTCCGAAATCGGTGGAACGGGCTGCTGCGACTTTGCCTTCGGTGTAAACATCACGCACCCCCAGGCCGTTTTCAGAGGGCAGCATCCGGCTCATTAAACCGTTTTTCAATTTTACAATGCCGGAACTATCTGCCTGGAAGCGAAAGGCTGTGGCGTGCCCGAATGCGTTATCCCATATTTTCTGCCCGGCTGCGACCGAAATAAAGGCTTTAGGGGTTCCGCGGTAATTGTTCCAGTATTGCTCGTCCTTGGCCCTTATTTTACTCATATCGACAGGCGCACCGGTTTTCCAGTCGTGGCAGTTGCCGGCGTCGGTCATACCCGGGAAATCGGGCATCAAAGTGCGATCGAATACGGGGTTTGTTACAGGCAGGATCGTCCTTACACAAAACCGGGCGCTGTCCTCGGTAAGCTTTCGCAAAGCCCCCATTTTGAAATAGCGTAATTGAATGAAATCGCCGGGTTTCACTCCCAGGTCACCGGCCAGCCAGGTGCTTATGAGGATTTCCTTTTCCGGCAATTGATTATCAAAATCAGCTGCTGTAACAAATGAATAAGGCGTTGATTTACCGTTTGCCGTAAGTGCATTTACAAGGTATGTGAGTACCGGCTCAGCCCCGGGAACAGATATACTAATGGCTTTGGCAGCCTGGTCGTCAATAAAAATCCGGTCGGAACGGATTTCATAATTGAGCGATCCGGGTAACGGTTTAAATACCAGTCCTGCATCATCCGGTTGCCAGCAAAGGCGAAGTGCGGAATCAATTTTTTGACTGGTTACAGAATTATTATCAATTCCGGCAATCAGCATCAGGTTAGCATTTCCTTCAAGTTCAGCTTTCCGGGCCATGGCAGGCAGTGAGATGAAAATAGTATTTGGTGCCGACTGGTTGCTTTTCAGGCTGAAACGTCCCATCTGCCCATCATCTGCAATTGCAGTCACCTTAAGCCGGAACGTAACAAGTGGTTCTTTATCCGAAACGAAGGGTGCATTTTCGGAGGCTTTGGACTGTTTGTGGATTTTCAGAATGAATTCGTCGCCGGGTTTCAGTTTAAGTTTTTCAGCAGTATTCCGGTTCAGTATGGCTTCATCCTCAGTAGGTTGCCCTGCAGAATTATTCCATAATTTCATAAAACGATCATCGATACCCAGCACTTCCACCCGGTTTATCCGCGAGTCATTTGTATTATTTACAGCAATTCCTTCGAGTTGAAGCACAGGTACAACGTTTGTTTTTAGTTGTCCTGAGAGTTCAACCGCAAGTTGCTGCCGGAAAAATCTTTCTCGCGGCTGAATTGCAAAATGTGTTTTCCCAAGCCGCATTTCGGTAAGCTGATCAAGACTATACCTTACCGAATCACCCACCACCAGCGCACCGGTAAGTACAGCCGTGCTGATCATTGTACCGGAAAGGATTGTGAGCCAGGGCTTGCGGTAGAATTTCAGGTTTTTGGCTATGAGCGAAAGGAAGGTCATTTAGTTTTGAGGGGTTGGGGTTTAGGTGTTTAGAAATGTCAAATGCTAAAGATCTGATCTATATAAATATATGTTTTTTGAAGCCAACTTTATCATTTTACATTTTGAGTTCAGTGTTTTGCGTTTTCTTTCTTTACGGGCAAGTCAGAAC
>CAISRK010000192.1 GCA_903887815.1 uncultured Bacteroidales bacterium
AAAAATCAAGAATTCAAATCGAAAAATCAAAGAATGCACCTCTGATCCTTTATTTATAAGGGATTCAGCGGGTATTGTAATTTCTTAACCGGACAGTAGTGGTTCAACATAAGCATTTAAGAATTGTTTTTCGGTGAAAACCGCTGTAATTTTATAGAACTGTAACACGCACAAAATGAGGATCGCCGGCATCCGCACCCTGAAATTCCTATTGGCAGCGATGTTGTTGTTTCCCCGGTTTGTTAATTGCCAGTCGTATTCAAATCAAGATCTGTCCATGAAAGAGCCTGATACTATGCAAAATCGCCAGCCGGCAGTTGCCGGGCAGTTTTATCCTTCCAATCCGGTTGAGCTGGAACAGGAATTGAAAATGTACTTTGCAAAAGCGCCTGTTCCTGGAGGAGAAGGGGATGTTGTGGCTTTAATTTCGCCGCATGCCGGTTATGTTTTTTCGGGTGAAGTTGCGGCAGCAGCTTTCAGCCAGGTTGACAGGGAAAAACAATACAAAACCATATTCCTGATCGGGAGCAGCCACCGGAATGCATTTTCCGGAGCTTCCGTTTACAGCATCGGAAACTATATAACCCCGCTCGGAATTGCAGAAACCGACTTCGCAACAGCGCAGAAACTTGTTTCCGAAAACAACATCTTATCTTTCGAACTCTGGTATCACTCAGGTGAACACAGCATCGAAGTACAGGTGCCTTTCCTCCAGTACTGGCTGAAACCCGGATTCAAAATTGTCCCCATACTGCTTGGAACTCAGGATCCCGCAACCTGCGAAAAAATCGCGCAGGCGCTCCGGCCCTGGTTTACAGCGGAAAACCTTTTTGTGATCAGTACCGATTTTTCGCATTATCCTTCTTATAACGAAGCCGTTATAACTGACAAACAAATTTCCGATGCCATTTTAACCAACCAGCCGGATGTTTTTTTCAGGGCAGTGAGGAGTTGTACCGAAAAGAAAATCGATAACCTTTCCACCGGATGTTGTTCATGGCCTGCAGTTATAACGCTGATGTATCTCACACAAAACAGGGCCGATATCTCGTACAGGCAGGTGATGTACAAAAATTCGGGCGATTCGAAGTACGGCGAAACCGACAGGGTTGTGGGTTATAACGCTATAAGCGTTCTGCAGGAAAAAAGAAACAACATGATTCTTACCGGGCAGGAAAAACGACAAATACTTGAGATTGCACGTAATACGATTGAAGCTTATTTAAAAGATAATCGTATTCCGGCCCTGGATACAAATTCATTACTTCCGGGACTGAAAAACAAGGGCGGCGTCTTTGTTACCCTGAAAAAATCCGGTCAACTCCGGGGTTGTATCGGCCATTTTGAGGCAGATAATGCTCTTTACAGCATTGTACAGAAAATGGCTGTAGCTTCCTCAACGGAGGACAATCGTTTTGCCCCGGTAACATCAAACGAACTGGCTAAGATTGATATTGAAATTTCGGTACTCACACCCATGAAAAAGATAAACAATGCGAACACGATCAGGCTGGGAACCGATGGAATATATATAAGGAAGGGTTACCGTAGTGGAACGTTTCTTCCCCAGGTTGCTACCGACACCGGCTGGAGCCTCGAAGAATTCCTTGGTCACTGTGCAGGCGACAAAGCCGGCATTGGCTGGGATGGATGGAAAGACCAAGATTCTGAACTGTTTGTTTACCAGGCATTTGTTTTTGGCGAAAAGGAATAGTAAATCTGCTGAAAGGAATTTTGGAGAGATCGAAGATGTTAATTTCAAAAATAAAACGCACTTATCCTGTTCTTCAATTAACCGGTCTGTTTAAATGCTATTTTGATTAATTCTAGCCGGACCTATTCCGCCAGTGCCATTTTTTATTCCACTCCGAAAAGCTCTTTTTAACGAAAATACTATTTTTGTGAACCAAGCATACTGTTTTTGCGTTTAAAGTCTTGGTCCTGTTTTTTTCATCGTCATAAGTTGTTATAAAAATATGGTATTAAAGAAATCTCTTTTTTTGATTGCCTGTCTCTTATTGGTTAACATAGTTAGTCAGGCTGCTGACTATAGACCAATGAAATTTATATTAGCGGAACGATATATCGATACCGCCAAAACGGAATTACAAATTGAATACCACGAATTGAATTTAATGATCCGTGATAATAAAATCGACAAACAGGAAGCTTTGGCCCGACTCACAAAAATCCTGCAATACTCAAAGCAGATATTTTATAATCAAAGCAACGGTGATACACTAGTTAAACCCTGGATATTTCCTTTGCAGAATTA
>CAISRK010000193.1 GCA_903887815.1 uncultured Bacteroidales bacterium
GGACTGATGGTAGCCATCAAGTGGTTAATATCCTTGAAATCAATAAGACACAGGTTAAATATAAGCCGTACTCGAACCCGGATGCCCCAAAATACGTCATTCTGATCACATCTGTTTCGAAAATTGTTGATAAAAACGGTAAAACAACAACCTTCGCAGGTATTGTAAATCCGTCTGACAATATCTATCATAATTCAACCATTCCTGATGTAAAAAACCCTGCAGGAATTCACTTTATTTCAATGAATGTAGCCGATTTATTTACGGGACTTCTCACTCTGAATTATGAATATACTCTCGAATCAGGAAGACTTAGTCTGAAAATTCCATTGTCTACCGGCTTTTATACTCTCTCTGGCTCGTATAATCAGTATGGTGATTCCTATTTCCCATATACTACAGTTTTCGGCACTGGAATCGGCCTGAATTTCTATCCACGCGGGCAACGTTCGGTCACATATTTTATAGGACCTGCATTTTATTACAGGTCATTTAATTATAGCGTTGCTGATCCGGGCACCTATATTTACAATAATAAAGTAGGGTCGTTTACCAGCTTTTTTATTCAAAATGGAGTTTTATTTCATGCTGGTACCAGGCTTAATTTGAGTATAGATGCAGGGTTAGGATACGCCTGGATAAATACAGCCATCCCATATTATTCTGATCATAAATTGGGATATAGGCTGAAAATCGGAATTAATGTTGGTTTCAAACTTTAAGTATGCAAAAACATGAAAAAGATTATTCCCGAGATTTCGATAATTGTATTGTTCGCCTTCCTTAATATGCTGGCAGGCTGCTCCTATTACCATGTTAATACACTTCCAGTCAAGTCAGTTGATAAAACGACTTTGTACAATACGCTGGAACAGCCCCGATACTTTATTCTTCACCAGGGTCAGCATGCCTGGCATATGAATAATATTAACGTAAATGAGGATAAACAGGAAATTAGCTGCACTACCTCAGACTTACCTCCTGATCACTTATTTTATATGTCCAATAAACCCAAAGGTGTAAATCGTTATCATCCTAAAACTCAATTTCCAATCTATGAAGTTCATATTTATATTGACCAGTATGCTGAACTGAATGATTCATTAAAAATTATCCCGCTCGGGGATGTCAGCAAAATTGAAGTTTACGATAAAGATGCTGGGGCAACCACTGCGTCCTGGGTATTTGGCAGCTTTGGAATTGTTATTGGTGTTCTTGTTGTAATACTCGTGATAGCTGCGTTGATGAAAAGTTCCTGCCCTTTCATATATATAAGTGATGGGGTTTCCTATCATTTTACAGGCGAAATGTATGGCGGTGCCATATATGCTCCGCTCGAAAGGGATGATTTTATGCCCTTGCCTGGTCTTAAACCAGTGAATAGCAAATACCAGTTAAAAATATCAAACGAACTGCTCGAACGTCAATATACCGACCTGGCCGAACTTTTAGTTGTTCAGCATCCTCTCGGCTCCAAGATTATCATCGACAAAAATGGTGAAATACAGTCTGTTACAGCTCCTGTCTCTGCCCTGAAGGCATATTCTGATACTAAGGAAGATTATGCAATTACGCTTGCCAGTGTTGATAGCAACTCATTTTTATTTAACGAATCAGGAGCGAATGAAAATGACTTCAGCACAATGACCATGGAATTTAAAAAGCCGCTCAATGCCGGATCCGGCAAATTGATTCTACATGCCAAAAACTCATTCTGGCTCGATTATGTGTATGGTAAATTCAATGAATTGTTTGGCACATCGTTTAATAAATTCTCGGAAAAGCAAAAAACGGCTCCTGCCGAAAGGATGAAAAACTGGCAACTCAGCCAGGGAATTCCACTGTCGGTTTATATTGAAACTGCCGATGGCTGGCAGTTTGTCGATTATTTTAATCCTGTTGGACCTTTGGCATCGAGGGAGTTGGTTATGCCGGTGGATGTTTCGAAAGTTAAGGGCGATCAGGTTAAAATCAGGTTGCAGAGTGGTTTTATGTTCTGGGAAGTGGATTATGCCGCAATGGATTTTACAGAAAATATTCCGGTAAAGGTCGACCGGCTTTTGCCTGAATCAGCCATCGACGAAAAAGGCCTTGAAGTATCTGCTACACTTAAAGCCTCAGATAAACAATACCTGGTGCAGACTGAAGCAGGGAATGAGGTGATTGTAAACTACCGGGCATCCACCTCAGCCGCAGGTTATCAGTATTCATCTTTTCTGCATAGCCGGGGCTATTATGAGTATATCAGGGATTATAAAAATGAACCTGATATCAGCTATCTTCTTTCCTTCAGGAAGGAAGGCGCATTTGCCCGCTTCTCGAAAGAAAAATATTTAATGTTCGCATCCGATAAAGACTTGATAACTAATGCCTTAACTAATGACAAATAAAAGGCTTGGTAGTTCTGGTGAGCAGGATATAATGAATGGTGGAACAAATCAGTCCATATCAACGAAAGCAAACAACAGTTTTGACCATCCTCCCCGCCTTCAGAAAATAATAAGCGGCAGAAACACATTTTTTATCAGGTTTTGTATCCGGACCCGTATCGGTTGGATTGTATTCCGGAATTACCGGAGTATTCCGAAGAGTATCCGGTTGCTTAAAGAATTGCTCCGGTTCAGGGAATCGGCCTTAGGGGATAGCAAGGTGATGAAATATGTACATGTGGATGGCAGATATTATCTCGGCATGTATATCCCGGGATTTTATACCGAAGCATTCAAAGCTTTTATATTGGGTGAAGTCAGCCGGATTAAACCGCTTCAGAAACCGACAAACCAGTTTACAAGTGTTTTGTTCTCGATTACGAAAAAATGTGTTCTCCGTTGCGAACACTGTTTTGAATGGGATGGATTGAACGGAGAAGAGAAGCTTTCCCTACCTGAATTAAAATCGATTGTTGCGAAAATTCAGAAATTGGGAACGGCCCAGATTCATTTCTCAGGTGGTGAACCTCTGCAGCGTTTAGATGATTTGCTCGAAGTATTAAAATCAATTGACCGGAAAACAGAGTCTTGGGTGCTTACCTCTGGATATAATCTGACCCCTGAAAATGCTCAGAGGCTTAAATCAGCCGGCTTAACTGGAATAGTTATAAGTCTCGATCATTTTGTTCCGGAATTGCATAACCAGTTTCGGGGTTCTCCCAGGTCATTTGGTTGGGCTGCCGCAGGTGTTAAGAATTCAATCTCAGTCGGACTGGTTACCGCAATTTCAATATGCGTAACCAACGCGTTTGTTACAATGGAAAACCTGCTTGCATATGCTGAGATGGCCAAAAATCTCGGTGTTGCCTATATCCAGATTTTTGAGCCCCGGGCAGCCGGGAATTATCAGAATAAGGATGTTGAGCTGACTAACGACAAACTGAAAATCCTGGAAAATTTCTTTTATGTTCTGAATTACAGCAGCGAATATGACCGGTATCCTGTTATTTTGTACCATGGCTATTACCAGCGCAGGATTGGTTGTTTCAGCGCTGGCAGGAAGCATATTTATATTGATGCTGATGGCGATGTCCGCGATTGCCCTTTCTGCAGGACAAAGGCCGGTAATGCCCTTACAGAAGATTTGGATCAGATTATTGATAAGCTAATGGCAAGGGGCTGCACAAAATATAAATCCATAACCATTTAATTGATTCGGATTGTTGCTTTGCTGTATGTTACATGTTTAAAAAACTGCCTTGCTGGCAGCTTTTACTGGTATTGTTTAGTAGGTTGTTTCTTTTATAGTACTTTTAA
>CAISRK010000194.1 GCA_903887815.1 uncultured Bacteroidales bacterium
GCTTTTATTATCAGCCTGTTACTTCTATCTTGTTCAACAGGCAAAAAAGCATACGAACGAGGCGATTATTACAATGCAACCCTCCAGGCTGTAAACAGGCTCCGGAATAACCCGGATTCGAAGAAAGCGCTCCAGGCAGTCGAAAACAGTTACCCTATGGCGCTCACTTATTTCCAGGGCAAAGTGGATTATGTTTTAAGCACCAACAGCCAGTTCAAGTACAGCGAAGTAGCCGATTATTACGAAAAAATGAACCGTTTGTCCGACGAAGTCAGCCGCTGCCCGGCTGCCCTGAATATTTTCCCGAATGTAAACTACTATACCTCCGAACTGCTTGAAGCAAAGAAACAGGCTGCCGAGGAACAATATAACGCAGGGCTGGATAATGAGAAACTTAACACCAGGCTTTCGTGGAAAGATGCCTTTTACAATTTTACCAATGCCGACAACTTTGTTCCGGGATACCGCGATGTACGAGATCGCCTTCCTGTAGCCAAATTCAATGCCACCCTCAAGGTTATTGTGGAGCAAATCCCGGTACCTCTGAAGTACCAATTGACTTCCGATTTCTTCCTGAACCAGATTATAGAAAACCTGGTAAGCAACAGGCCAAACGAATTTGTCGAATACTACTCGCCCGAATCGGCCAATAGTGCCGGTATTAAATACCCCGACCAGGTTCTGCGTATGAACTTTGACGATTTCGTCATCGGGCAGGTTTACGATAAGGAAACTACAAAGGATTTTTTACGCGACAGCGTTAATGTGGGTTCAGTTGATATGCCGAACGGAACAAAGAAAATTGTATATAATACCGTTAAAGCAAAGCTCACCACCTACCGCAGGGAACTGATTTCGAACGGAGTACTCGATGTGATGATCATAGATCTTCCGAACAACAATGTTGCTTCGCAGCGAAAATTCCCGGGCCAGTTTACCTGGTTCTCCGAGTGGGGATCGTTTAACGGCGACGAAAGGGCATTGAATGCCGACCAGCTTGCTTTATGCAAAAAAAGACCGGTTTCACCTCCAGGACCTCAGGAATTATTTATCGAATTTACCAAACCGATATACAACCAGGTGACGCCTTACCTGAAATCGTTTTATAAGAAATACTAAACCATGTGCTCAACTAGATCAGCCATATAACAGTATATAATTGTATTTCGGTATGGTACAGGAAGTGAATTCAGAAATCAGTATACTGTAACTTTTAATGGGCTTCGGTTGCCGTAGCTTTCCCGATCGGGATACATCAAGGGGAATGTTGAATGTAAGTTTATTCATGGAAATATAAATCCGGGAAAATCTATTCTTTATGAAAAACAGAGCAATACTTCTGATTTCGTTTTTACTGTTGCTGAACCTGATCCGCTGCGGCTGTCCTGAACCTTCAGTCTTTTACTACAACTGGACAGGCTGCGAAATCACTTATGAAAAATATGTTCGACACGATGACGGAACCTGGACAGGTGCACCCACAAATCAGACCACTTTCCAGGGTCCATCGTTTGGACTGGCCATCAAACTGAACATGGAAGTTGTATCACAATCGGAAACACGGCTTGATTTTTCAAACTCCGCTCTTGCCACATCACCCTGCGACCCTGATACTTACTCCCCAAAAACTAAAATTACAAATTTTACTATCTATACACTCAATGATTTTGACGACGGACATCTGAAAGATTCCGATGTTACAGAGTATTTTCTGCCAGCCGGCTTTCCAGAGGTATTTGTTCTTGCCTATCTGAACGACTCCGAATTCGGCTTGTATAAAAATCTGGAATACAGGTTGCACGAAACGCCAACAAAAGGAACTGTACAGAAATTTAAAATTGAATTTGTATTGGAAAACGGGAATAAAGTCAGCATCGAGACAAAAGAAGTTACTTTAATCGCCGAGAAATAAAACCCGGAGCGTACAATCTGAGTTACAGATTGTACTCCACTATGTTTCTATTTATACCATTACCGTCCAACGCAGGTGCTAATCCTTATTGAACCAGCACTTTAGCAACAATTGTCGTTATAAAAGCATTTAACCCCTAACCCCTAATCCTTATTCCCTTTTTTCATACC
>CAISRK010000195.1 GCA_903887815.1 uncultured Bacteroidales bacterium
GCATGTAAGTTCCTGTTCAACTTCAAAATCGCTCTGAACAAGTACAATCGACGACCTGGTGCTGTTAATGTACGAGTAATATTTTGGGTTTGCAAGGAAACTGAGCGCCTCAGGTTCGCCATCTTCGATCCTTGCTAATCGATTTACTTTTACGTCAGGGTTTCCGTCAATAGTGCCTCCTACAAGGCCGGCAATGTCTTTTGCAGTAAATTCCATCAGGATCAGATAAATTAAATTCCGCTTGGTTTAAAAAGTTTGCAAATATAGATATATTTATTTACATGAAATTCACATGTTTGTAACATATATTTAATGTATAGGGTCATTCGCTTGCCCATTTTGGAAACCATGTGAAGTACTTTGAAACAGACTTGTTGTATACCGCAATGTTCAGCTGTTCCGAAAGACCCGAAATGTCCCAGCGTTCACCATTTTTATCGATGATAGTGATGCGGTCGCTGTTCGGATCGTAGGCACTGTTCGAAATTTCACCTTCACCGGAAAAATAAATATATTCTTCGGTATGGAGATTGAGTTTTTTGATTATATTCTTCCTGATTTTCTCTGTTTCTTCAGCTGGATAAGGGTTTGTGCTTATAATTACCCGGAAAAGTTTCCGGTCGAGAATCGACCGGCACAATAAACTCAGTATCGGATCATTAAACGATGCCCATTGCTTGATTGCGCTGTAAATATCGTAATCGTCGAGTGTGGTAAAATGCTCCAGCACCGAATTATCAGCCTGAAATTGTTCTTTGCTCACCTTATTTTTAAGAAAAAAAAGCAAAGGTGCAGAGCCCGGCAAATCCGCAGCTTGGGCAACCAGGGCCCTCGCCCTGCTGATAATGCTGATTAGCATATATTCCACTGCCAGCACCGTTTTATGATAATACACTTGCCAGTACATAAGGCGGCGGGCAACAATAAATTTTTCGATAGAGTAAATACCTTTCAACTCTACTGCCAGGTCATCTTCGACAACAGTCAGCATTTTAAGGATACGATTGGTGCTTATAACTCCTTCATTCACACCGGTATAAAAGCTGTCGCGCATCAGGTAATCGAGCCTGTCCATGTCCAGCTGCCCCGAAACCATCTGGTGCAGAAACTTACGCGGATAGCTGTTTTCGAAAATGGCAATGGCAGTTTCGAGTTTATTGCCAAATTCTGTATTCAGCCGGTTCATGATCATGAGGGTAATTTCTTCATGCGATATTCCGCTCACGATGTGATGCTCGAGGGCATGTGAAAAAGGACCATGCCCGATATCATGAAGGAGGATGGCCAGTGTGGCTCCCTGTGCCTCCAGGTCAGAAATTTCGAATCCTTTCGACTTTAGGGTTTCGATTGCCTCGCCCATAAGATGCATTGCCCCTATTGCATGTTGAAAACGTGTATGCAAGGCACCGGGATAAACCATTGATGCAAGCCCGAGTTGTTCAACCCGCCTGAGCCTCTGGAAAAACGGGTGCTCAATTACATCGAAAACCAGTGGATCGGCAATCGTTATAAAGCCGTACAGTGGGTCGTTAATTATTTTCCTTTTCACAAATTGGGCTGTTTTCAATCTATTATGTTAAATTTGTATAAAAGACGCGTGATTTAAGCAAACTGCACAATAAAACATCGCCGGGAGCATTAATTAGTCGGAACTTTCAGGCAGGTATAAAAATGTTGGACTGATGTTTCAGCAAAGATAACAAATGCCTTTGCCTGTTGTTATATAACACTGATAATTAAATAAACATGGAAAACGGAGTAATATTGTGGGCTGACGATGAAATTGACCTTTTGAAACCTCATATCATGTTTCTGAAGGATAAAGGATATGAAGTACTTACAACCAATAATGGTGACGAAGCCATAGATTTATTGAAGGTAACTACTGTGGATATAGTTTTTCTTGATGAAAATATGCCGGGCCTGTCGGGTATCGAAACCCTTTCGATAATCAAGGCAAGTTACCCAAACCTGCCTGTTGTAATGATTACCAAAAGTGAAGAAGAGCACATCATGGAAGATGCAATCGGCTCAAGCATATCGGATTACCTGATAAAACCGGTTAATCCAAAGCAGATACTTTTGAGTGTAAAAAAGAACCTTGAGAATAAACGGTTGGTAAGCGAAAAAACCACTTTCGCATACCAGCAGCAATTCCGCAATATCGGAATGGAAATAAGTAACCGGCTTGATTTTAACGAATGGACTGAAGTTTACAAGAAACTGATATATTGGGAACTGGAACTTGAAAAGGCACAGGATCAGAGTATTGTGGATATTATGCGTTCGCAGAAAGTAGAAGCCAACCAGGTGTTCTGTAAATATATCGAGCGCAATTACCTCGACTGGCTTAATGGCCGCTCAGCCGAAAAGCCAGTGCAGTCGCATACCCTGATCCGCGAAAAGGTATTGCCACTCGTTAAGGAGAACCCTTCGATGTTTATGATCCTGATCGACAACCTTCGTTACGACCAGTGGAAAATGCTGCAACCGATTTTTGAAGAATATTATCGTGTTGAAAAGGATGATTTATACTACAGTATACTCCCAACAACTACTCAGTATGCAAGGAATTCTCTTTTTTCGGGCCTCCTTCCAAGCGAGATTGCGAAAAAATATCCCAAATACTGGGTGGATGAAGACGAAGAAGGTAGTAAAAACCAGTTTGAAGGCGAATTACTGGGCGAAAACCTGAAACGCTTCGGGTACGATGTCAAATATTCGTATACTAAAATCCTCAACCTGACGGCTGGCCGCAAACTGGTCGATTCCCTCCCTAACCTGATGGCTAACCGCTTTAATGTGATCGTATATAACTTCGTGGATATGCTTTCGCATGCACGAACCGAAATGGAGGTCATCCGGGAGCTGGCTGATGATGAACCCGCTTACCGTTCACTCACTGTTAGCTGGTTCGAGCATTCGCCATTGCTCGATATCATCAAATTCCTGGCAGCTAAAAAAATACCACTTATCATCACCACCGATCATGGTTCGGTTCGGGTTGGCAATCCGGTTAAAATTGTCGGCGACCGCGCCACAAACACCAATCTACGTTATAAAAACGGGCGAAGCCTGAACTACAGCAAAAGTGAGGTTTTTGAGGTAAAAAACCCTGCCGAAGCATTCCTTCCTCGTACCAATATGAGTTCATCCTACGTGTTTTGTAAGGGAGTCGATTTCTTTGCCTATCCCAATAATTACAACCACTATGTTTCCTATTACCGCGATACCATCCAGCATGGAGGTATATCGATGGAGGAAATGATGATTCCTTTTATCTTTATGAAAGCGAAATAAGTAAATTGCCGGGTCCGGGATTCCCATTCGGGAAAATCCATGGCCTGGCCTTTTTATAATCCCACAAAGGATATAAAAACAAACGAGTACAATACGGAATTAAATACAATGCATGGCCGAAATCTACACCTGTCAAAATCCTGAAGATCTAAAAGCGATAGCCGCCAGGTTGGTGGAAATGTATCCTGATAAAAGGCTCTTCGCCTTTCACGGGCTTATGGGTGCAGGTAAAACCACCTTCATCAAATCGTTATGCGAATGCCTGCTGGTTACCGATACGGTGAGCAGCCCGACTTTTGCCATTATCAACGAATATCTTACCGATGATGGTGGTAGCGTGTATCATTTTGATTTCTACAGGTTGAAATCCTGGGCCGAGATGCTCGAAATCGGTTACGAAGATTACTTTTACAGTGGAAACTACTGCCTGATGGAATGGCCCGAAAAAATTGTAAATTTGTTACCTGATGAAACCGTGCATGTTACAATCGAGGTTTCACCTGATACGCTTATGCGAACCATTACATTCTGATTGCTGAAACGAAAAAGGTATGATACAGAATAACTATTCAGGAATATATCACTCAGGGCAACTGATGCCTCAGGAAGAAAGACTTGAGGTACAGCGCGGACAAAAGAACCTGGTTATAGGCGTTCCTAAGGAATGCGCGTATTCCGAAAACCGTATTCCGCTCGATCCTGATGCAGTAGGATTACTTGTTCATCACGGGCACCAGGTGCTTATCGAAGCGGATGCAGGCAAGGCTGCGCATTTCTCCGATACCGAATATGCCGAAATGGGGGCAGAGATTGTATATGATACACGGAAAATTTTCAGTGCGGATATTTTGCTTAAGATTGCACCGCCTACCATGGACGAAATCGAAATGATGGGGAATAAACAAACCGTTATTTCTTCCATTCACACTTCGGCCATCAACGAGGAATATTTCAGGCGTTTACTTGTAAAACGGATCACGGCTCTTGCCTTCGAATATGTACAGGATAAGGCGGGCACTTTTCCCGTTATCCGCGCTATGAGCGAGATAGCTGGTAATACATCCATGCTGGTAGCAGCTGAATATATGAGCAATCCTGAATACGGCCGGGGTAAAATGCTTGGTGGATTTTCAGGTATATCGCCAACCGAAGTCGTAATTCTGGGTGCCGGTACAGTAGGCGAATATGCAACAAGGGCCGCCCTGGGTATGGGTGCTTTTGTGAAGATATTCGATAACTCGGTGTATAAACTGCGCCGTTTGCAGAATAACCTCAACACCCGGGTATATACTTCGATGATTCAACCCCGCGTGCTTTTGAATGCGCTCCGTTCGGCCGATGTGGTAATCGGGGCCATACACAGTGCTTACGGGCGCACGCCTGTTGTTGTGACCGAAGAAATGGTACAGCAGATGAAATCGGGCGCTGTAATTATTGATGTAAGCATCGACCAGGGTGGCTGTTTCGAAACTTCCGAAGTTACGGATCACCGCAACCCGGTTTTTAAGAAATACGGTGTAACTCATTACTGCGTTCCAAATATTGCATCGAAAGTTCCGCATACGGCTTCGTACGCTTTAAGCAATTTTCTTTCACCCATACTTTTGCGCTTCGGTGAAGAAGGAGGTGTGGAAAAAGTGTTGCATTCCGATTACGGGGTGCGCCAGGGCGTATACCTGTACAACGGAGTTTCAACAAATAAATTCCTGAGCGATTCGTTCCGCCTTCCTTTCCAGGATATTAACCTGCTGATGGCCGCATTCAGGTAAAAAATCTTTCAGTAATCTAAATATTTTTCTATTTGTCCCGTTTTAAATGGGATCCTACAAGCATTAAATGCAAAAGCTACTCCTGATTATAAATATTATCTTGCTACTGGTTTCTCCTTCGATAACAAGGGCGGAATCGAACGAAAATGAAACAGGGAAGGTCACGCTCAGCGGCTATGTTCACGATCAGTCGAACGGCGAAGTCCTAATGGGTGTTTCAATTTATTGTGCCGAAACAAAATCGGGGGCGGTCAGTAACCTGTACGGATTTTACTCCGTGAGCCTTATGCCCGGAAAATACCACCTGCGTTATTCATACGTCGGGTATAAAACCCTGGAAAAGGAAATCCAGCTTGATAAAAATCTAACCCTTGATATTAATCTTGAACCTGTCGAAGCAGTGCTGGGAGAAGTAGTTATAACCGGGAAACGTACCGACGAGAATGTGCGTGCCCCGGAAATGAGCCTCATGAAAATGGATATCAAAACCATACGCAGGGTACCTGCTTTGCTGGGTGAAATTGATATTATTAAAGTGCTCCAACTTTTGCCGGGTGTTCAATCCACCAGCGAAGGTTCGTCGGGATTTAGCGTGCGTGGTGGCAGCTCCGACCAGAACCTGATCCTGCTCGATGAAGCTACCATCTTTAATGCTTCGCACCTTATGGGCTTCTTTTCAGTATTTAATAACGATGCGGTAACGGACGTAGCTTTATACAAGGGAGATATACCTGCTTCGTATGGCGGGAGGTTGTCGTCGCTGCTGGATGTGCGTATGAAAGACGGGAACGCAAAAAACTTCGGGGTTACGGGCAGCATAGGAACTGTTTCGAGCAAGCTTACTGTCGAAGGGCCTATTATAAAAGACGGGACAACCTTCCTGGTTTCGTGCCGGCGCACCTATGCCGATTTGTTCCTCCCCTTAGCCAAGGACGAAAATGTACGGAAGAGTAAACTGTATTTCTATGATATAAACATGAAGCTTTCGCACGTGATCAATGAAAATAACCGTTTATATCTCTCCGGCTATTCGGGCCGCGATACCTTTAAAAATGAATTTGCCTCTATGGGATTTGGCAACCAGACTGCATCCTTTCGCTGGAACCACCTGTTTACAAAGAAACTTTTCTTTAACCTGAGCCTAATATTCTCGAACTACAATTACGCGCTCGGAACCCCCGAAGGCGATGCCAGTTCATTCAAATGGACCTCGCAGATGCGCGAATATTCAACCCGCTTCGATTTTACCCATTACCTATCTGATACTCATACTTTACGATATGGTGCAACGTTCATGTTTCATGAGTTTTCCCCGGGAAAAGCAACAGGACTGGGTACCGAAAGCGTAGTCACAGAGTTCGTACTACCTAAGGAATATGCGCTGGAACACAGTCTTTATGTTTCTGATGAATACAAGGCTACATCGAAACTCACCCTGAAGTATGGCTTGCGGTTTGCTCTGTTTCAAAATATCGGTCCCGGAACATATTATAATTTTGACAGTAATTATGATCGCATCGACAGCACGGTTTATACCAGGGGCAATATCTTTCATACATACCCGAGCCTTGAGCCGCGACTTGCTTTTACTTACCTGCTAAACAAAGTTTCATCCTTCAAAGGAAGTTATTCGCATACAGCCCAGTACCTTACACTTGCGCAAAACTCTACGGCCGGTACTCCGCTCGATATCTGGTTCCCGGCAACACCCAATGTTAAGCCCCAACTCTGCGACCAGGTAGGTATAGGCTATTTCCACAACCTGAAAAGCAATATGTTCGAGATTTCGGCCGAAACCTATTTTAAAAATTACAGGAATGTGATTGATTTCCGTGATCATGCGTTGCTTTTGCTGAACCCCTACCTCGAAGGGGAATTGCGAATCGGGACCGGATATTCCTATGGAATTGAAACCATGATCCGTAAAAACGACGGAGCACTCACAGGATGGGTAAGTTATACATATTCCCGTTCGTTCCGTGTTATTCCCGAAATAAACAATGGCAATAAGTACAATGCTCCTTACGATAAACCCCATTCGGTAAATATTGTACTGAACTATGATGTTTCAAAACGTTTCAATGCCTCAGCTACCTGGGTTTATGCCACAGGACTGCCGGTAACTTTCCCTACAGGCAGGGCTGTTATTGGTAATTCCATAATCCCGATCTATTCAAACCGCAATGCCTACCGCATGCCCGATTATCATCGCCTCGATATGTCGGTTTCGTATAAAGGGAAAGATAAACCCGGCAGGAAATGGCACGGGGAATGGAACCTGTCCATCTACAATGTATACAACAGGCATAATGCCTGGGCAATCAATTTCACACAGGATGCGGCAGATCCTAATGTAACCTATGCCGAGAAAACCTACCTGTTCGCAATCATACCTGCGCTGACGTACAATTTTAAATTTTAACTGCATGAAATATTTTGCTCATATATTTATTATTCTGTTCATATCACTGGCTGTATTTTCATGCACCGAAAAAATTGATATTAAACTGGACGAAAGTTATGCCCGCCTGGTTGTCGATGGTTCTATTACCAGCGATACTATGGCGCAAACAATCAGGTTGAGTTCGACATCGAGCTATTACTACAACCAGCCTGCTCCCATGGTATCGGGTGCTAAGGTGACAATTACTGATGGAACCCAGACTTTTCCGCTTAGTGAGAAAACGCCGGGTATTTACCAGACGGCCAGCTCTGTTTTCGGGATTCCCGGCAAAACTTACCAGTTGAACATTTCACTGGCCAAACCCATCGGCGGATATGCCGATTATTTCGCCACTTCAACTATGTACCCGGTTCGCCAGCTTGATTCTATAAGTCTGCTTTACCATCCTGAGTGGAGCAAAGAGGGAATATGGGAGGTGAAATGTTATGTACAGGAACCGCCGACGGTTGATTTTTACCGTTTCCTGATCTTACGAAACCATACCATGCTTACCGATTCGCTCGACGAATGGTTTGTAACCGATGATGTATTTTTCAATGGGAATTATACTAACGGAGCTACGGTTGCTTATCTGCAGCAGGGGGCATCACAGGAGAGCTTAAGTCCGGGCGATGATGTAACGGTTGAAGTAAATGGTATCGGGAAGGATTACTATGATTTCGTTATGGAAGCGCAGGCAGAACTTCGCGGATCGAATCCCTTATTCAGCGGGCCTCCTGCCAATGTGAAAGGAAATATAAGTAATGGGGCGGTTGGTTCATTCAATGCATACTCAGCCACAAGATCTTCAACTAAAGTTCCTGTTTTTAAATGACAAATGAAGTTGCACAGGCAACCAGCCGGGGCCAGGTTACTGGTCGCCGGAAAACCATAAACAATAATCTGGAATAGAATAAACGGATAAGATTTTTTTACTGCATGCCCGGATTTGCTCCGGAAGTTGGTAACAGCCGAAACTATGCACGATATCGAACCTTACTATAGTTGGCGCAACCTGTACATTGCCGATGAGGATGAGCGCTCACCTTTTTATGGCCGCGAGTACAGCGAGTTCGAATTCACCGGACAGGTGTATAATTACCTGATCCACCCGCAATGGGATTATATTGGTTCCGAAACTCTTTATCTGAAAATACTTTTTGCCGATTACGAAAAAGGCTTCAGCATAATTGAATTTATCGGCGAATGGAACGACTGCCTTTACAATGATGTTATGTACCTATACCGCAATGTAATTGAATTCCTCCTCGAGCAAGGAATACATAAATTTATACTCATTGGGGAGAATGTACTCAATTTCCATTATTCCGACGATGACTATTACCAGGAGTGGTTCGACGAACTGGGTGATGGCTGGATCGTATGCCTTAATTTCCGCGATCATGTGATTAAAGAGTTCGAAAACGGCCACCTCGATTACTATATGGCAATGGGAGGGAGGTTCGATAACCTGCCATGGAGAACGGTTCTGCCCCAGAAGTTATTCCTGATAGTTGACCAGATGATCAGCAAGCGACTGAACCCATAAATTATTAAAGCCAAATTGTAGGGTAATGCATTTTGGGTCGAAATGGCCGGGTGCCGTTTTGGAATTTGATTCGTGAATTTCGTTCCCTGGAAACTGATCCACCATAAAGTGAAACCGATTTTAATCCTTCGGTTCGGTAAACAGGGTTTAAATAATTTAGATAAATTCCAAATTGATATGAGGTTAATCCTTCAACCTCATTATTGTGTAATTTTGCTTTTACAAAAAGGCGAAACCTGCAAAACTTATTGCGGGTCCGCGACAGGATTCATGGAAAATACGTTCTACATCCCGACCCTGCTGAAGACATACCGGCGACTTTTCGAGTGTCTTATGTTCTATAATTAATCTTTCTCCCTCCAATATTACTTCTTCAAGTGATAGATGTTTTGCTGTTCGCGGTGAAGCAAGCAATATGCTGTAAAATATCTCACTGATTTATACAAAAAATGACATGTTCGAAAAGATAATTCCACATAC
>CAISRK010000196.1 GCA_903887815.1 uncultured Bacteroidales bacterium
ACAGTACTACCTCGTTCGGAAAACGACGACGACAAGCACATCGTAATGAAAATCCCTACCGGCTACAATATCGGTCTCGATATTGCAACTATAACCGGGATGAAGGAAACCGGATACAAAAAGGCAAATTATAAAATTCCTGAAAAAGAATTTCCATATACCGAAGGTTTGCCGCGCGTGAAACTTATTGGTACCGGTGGGACAATTGCTTCGCGCCTCGATTATCGCACAGGGGCCGTTATTCCTGCATTTTCACCCGGTGAGTTATACGGTGCCGTTCCCGAACTGGCTTCAATATGCAACCTCACGACCGAGAAAATATTCGCAGTTTTCAGCGAAAATATGGCTCCGGATAACTACAAAAAGCTGGCTATTGCCATAGGGAAAGAAATTGAAGCCGGTGTCGACGGTATTGTGATCGGGCATGGAACCGATACCCTGCATCACACTGCAGCAGCACTGACTTTTATGGTGCAGAATTCGCCTGTTCCAATTGTGCTGGTTGGTTCGCAGCGTTCGAGCGACAGGCCTAGCTCCGATGCCGCACTCAACCTCATGCATGCCTGCACGGCTGCCGGGCATGGCGATATTGCCGAGGTAATGATCTGTATGTTCGGCCCTACGAGCGACGAATATGGCTTCCTTCACCGCGGAACCAGGGTTAGGAAAATGCATTCATCCTACCGTTCCACTTTCCGCACCATAGGCGATACTCCGCTGGCAACCATTACCCGGAAAGGGCTGAAACCAATCAAAGAAACCTATAACCATCGCCGCAAGGACCGTAAAGTGACCATCCTGCCGTACTTCGAGGAAAAAGTCTCTATTGTTTATTATTATCCGAACATGCAGCCCGATATTATCGATTCACTGGTTGAGCATGGCTACAAAGGAATTGTAATAGCCGGAACCGGGCTCGGGCATGTGAATAAACCGCTGTACCCTGCCATCGAACGTGCTGCGAAAGCAGGAGTTGCCATTTATATGACTGTGCAAACGCTTTGGGGTTATGTTCACATGTTCGTTTACGATACCGGCCGCGACCTGATGGCTAAAGGTGTTGTTCCTGCCGAAAACATGCTGCCCGAAGTTGCCTATATCAAACTGGGTTGGGCTCTCGGCCAGACCAGCGACCTCGAAGAAGTGAAACGGATCATGCTTACACCTATTAACGACGAAATCACAAGCCGCGAACCTTATAACGGTTATCTGATTTACCAGGGCGGGGTTGCCGAGGTTGAGGAATTTATCCGCAAGGTTCATAAGTAGGATTGCTTATCACCAGGAACGACGCCTTGCCGGAATTATGATGGCAGGTATTTAAGGATTAAACCAGGCTCTTCATAACCAGGGTGACCTGCTTACGCACAATTTGCATAAACTCTTTAAAATCTGCAGGCTGAATCCGGTTCATATAATACACTAACATGCCACAAGCCATGTAGTTAAGTGCCGTTTTGGTTTCATCAGCTCTGCTTCGTTCAATATTCTGGGCCCATACGGCATGTTCCCAGTCTTCCTCGCATAACCGGTTGAGGAAAGTATAGATAAGGTTTGCGGCAGGTTGTTTCTGGCCTAAATCACCCAGCTTTTCGATAAAGAAAAGATTAAATACACTTGGGTATTGAACGAAATAAGCGATATAGGCTTCGGTAATAGCTTGAATTCTCTCTGTGCCTTCAGGCGTATCCTTTACTTTGACTTTGATTTCAGCCGCACATTCTTCCTGGAAATCATTAACACAAAGGAATACGAGTTCCCTCACATCCCTGAAGTAATTGTAAAGGGTAGCATAGGAATAGCCTGCCTGCTGGGCGATGTTCCTGACATTGATACTTTTCAGGCCTTCGCCTTTCAGTAATTCTTTGGTAGCCTGCATAAAATAGCCTCTCATACGCTCTTCCTGCAAGGGTTTGTTTGTCATGAGTTTTGGGTATAATTAACAATGCGAATATAATTAACAATGTTAATATTAAGTACAAGTGTTAATATTTTATTTTTAAGCCGAAATTCTTTAACTTTAAATCCGGATTATTGTTAAATTTACTATAACAAAACCAGTTCGCTATGAGAAATATCATTTCAACAGTTTTTATTTTATTGATTTATACTGCGAATGCGCAGGAAGATGTAAAATCTCTCTTTAAAAAGTACCCTGTTGAGTCGACCGGCTGTATGGTATATTTGCCTGCACCTCCGGGCGAATGGACAGCTGAAAAATCTGTCGATAGTTCCGATGTGTATACTGCAACAGTTGAATCGGAAGGCATGGTTTTCGATGCCATAGTTGTGCAGTTTAAAGAACCGTTCACCAATTTATCAGCCGAAGAAAAGGAAGACATACTGGTTTCATACCTGGATTACCTGCAGGATGCGATTGGGGTTTATATGTCGGATGGATACGAGAAAGGACAATCTCTATCCGGGTTCCCCAACGTAACTGGTATTGCCGACTACTGGGAATTTGATGATGGTACACAGGGTAAAGTTAAAGGGTGGATAAGCGACACTCATCTTGCTGTTTTAGTTGTGTCCGCCGATGATGATCCTTCAGGAAATACGGCGACAGATACCTTTCTTGATGGCTTCAGGTTTCCTGGAAAATAAAATTTAGAGTTTCTGGATTCCGGTTTCTGGATTCTGGTTTCTGGTCGCTGGTCACTGGTTTCTGGCTTGTGGTTTTATTTTCCAACTCTTTGCCCCACCTTCCACAGTCAACCTCCTGCCTTCTGGCCTAACGAAAGTTTAAAAAAAACATTTGAATAAATCCCATTACCAGGCAATGATTATTATTTCCCGAACCTCACAGTTATCGAACAAATTTGTTCCAATTTCGATTTACGTCGATGGCCAGCACATTGGTTCCCTGAGCGATGGCGAACGATCCGAATTCAGGCTGGCTGACGGGGAGCATACCGTACAGGCCAGGGTTACTGTTTCAATTTCGAACAGCATTGTTTTTAATCTTAAAGACAATCAGAACATTCATTTTGAACTGGGTTCGAATGTGAATGTTGGCAAAAACATGCTTCTGGCACTGAGTCATCCGGCGATCCTCATAGGACTTTATTATCTGGATAAGGTAATAGGATGGGATTATTTCCTTCTGTGGGGGATACTGGCTTACCTGGCCTTCGGAGCCTGGCTCTATTTTTCGAACAGGAGAAAGTCTAGATTGGTAAGCGAAACCGAAAAGCATTATTTATACCTGAAGCAGCTTGACTAGCTGATTCCTGAATTACGATTAACCACGATTAAACCCTGTTTATGGCTTTTACCAACCAGCTGATACATGAAACGAGCCCGTATCTATTACAACATGCACATAACCCTGTAAACTGGCAGCCTTATGGTAATGAGGCATTCGAAGAAGCGGTGCTTCAAAACAAGCCCCTCCTGATCAGCATAGGATATTCTTCATGCCATTGGTGTCATGTAATGGAACATGAGTCATTTGAAAACGAGTTGATTGCGCAAATAATGAACGAGTATTTCGTTTGTGTGAAAGTTGACAGGGAAGAGCATCCCGATGTGGATCATGTGTATATGGATGCAGTTCAGCAAATACACGGGAATGGTGGCTGGCCTTTAAATTGTTTTGCTTTGCCCGATGGACGGCCATTCTGGGGCGGGACATATTTCAGGCCTGAGCAGTGGAAACAATTGCTTGTAAATGTGAACAACCTTTTTCATAACCGCTATGGCGAGATTGAAGACCAGGCAGCCGAAATCGCGGATGGTATATCACGGCAGAATTATCTTCTGCTTGATGATAACGGGGAGCCGGAAACAGAATCTGGTTTGGATGCTGCGTTCCTGGCTGTATATAATGCTTTCGACCTCGAAAAAGGCGGATTGAAAGGTGCCCCGAAGTTCCCTATGCCTGTTATCGTGCAGTTTCTGCTGGAATATGGGATCATGCAAAATAATCAGGATTCAATACAATTGGTTTCGCTCAGCCTGGAAAAGATGGCTTGCGGGGGAATTTACGACCAGGCAGGTGGAGGTTTTTCACGCTATTCGACTGACAGCGACTGGAAAGTTCCTCATTTTGAAAAAATGCTTTACGATAATGCACAGCTAATATCAGTTTATTCTGAAGCTTTCAGGCATACCGGGAATATCCTTTTCAGGGATGTAGTTGAGCAGACAATCGAATTTGTTGATCGAGAATTAACCAGTCCCGAAGGCGTTTTCTTTTCTGCACTCGATGCCGACAGCGAAGGGGAGGAAGGCCGGTTTTATACCTGGACTTCCGGTCAATTTCAGGATACGCTGGGGCATTATGCAGACCTGGCAGCAGAATACTATGGGTTAGGTGGCGAAGGCCTTTGGGAAAACGGCAGTAACATCCTGCTCCGTCAGGCATGCGATGAAATGTTTGCAAAGAAGCATTTCCTTTCGGCGGAGGAACTTACAGCATTGACGGCTTTTTGCCGGGCCGGTTTGCTCAAAGCCCGCTCAGCCAGGGTACGGCCGGGCCTGGACGATAAAATGCTGGTTTCATGGAATGCAATGATGATCAGCGCTTTGGCGGATGCTTATATTTCTCTGGGAAATGGTGAGTACCTGGACAGGGCTGTTAAAGCGGCTGGTTTTGTCATGCAAAACCTTGTAAGGCCTGATAAGGGTTTATTCCATACCTGGAAAAATGGCAAATCTCGTATCAATGCATACCTTGATGATTATGCATTTGCCTGTTATGCTTTTCTCAAGTTGTATTCACTCACTGCCGACATAAAGTGGCTCAACGAGGCAGATATCCTGATTGAATATGTGAATAGCCATTTCTTTGATCCTCATTCAGGGTTTTTCTGGTATTCCGAAAAGGATGATAAACAGGTTTTTGCCCGGAAAATAGAAATTTATGATGGAGTAATCCCTTCCGGGAACTCGGTAATAGCCGATGTACTTTATACCCTCGGGGAGTACCTGCATAATGTTGATTACCTTGAGAAATCAAAGCAGATGCTGTCAGCCATGGAATCGCGGTTTACACGTTACCCGACGGGATACGCAAACTGGGCCTCGCAAGCCCTTCGAACCTCCGGCAAACAATATGTTGTGGCAGTTATAGGTGAAGATGCAGTTGCTTTTTGCGGAGAACTGATAAGAAAAAATATCGGGAACAATAAAGTATATGGAAGTATCACTGAAAGCAACCTGCCTTATTTTCAGGGTCGTTATGTTAGTGGCAAAACGCTGATATATGTCTGTTCAGGCACTTACTGCCTTGCCCCTGTCGAAAGTGTTGAAGACGCCCTCACACTTTTAGAGAAATAATATTGCTACGGAATTTATTAAATCCTCATTTTTCATGAACCTCCGGATCTTTTGCAAATGTTTTCTGTGTTCTTAAAAGGGTAGAACCTGCATAACTAATTTTTCACATATTAAGAAAGCCATTTGCCATCCACCCTCAACCTTCCATCTTCTATCTTCATCTCTCACCTCTCGCCTCACACCTCCATTCTCCCCCGTCATCAATCAGCCGAAAAATCCTTAACCAGTTTGCGGTATGCCGAAAAAACATTGGCCCGTGATACGAAGCCTATATATTTCCCGTCATTAAGCACCGGGAGATTATAATGCGACGTTTCCGCAAATTTTTGTGCGACATCTTCCATAGTTGCTCCCTGTTCAACCAATGTATCAGGCATATACATCAGGTTGCGGATATACACACTATCATACTGATC
>CAISRK010000197.1 GCA_903887815.1 uncultured Bacteroidales bacterium
AGCTGCAAGCAGGTCGGCGAAAGCGAATTTTACTATTTGTAACTTATGGTTCATTAAACAATGTTTAACTGTCAGAAATGAAGTAACTTGATATTATCAAAGAAAATTTCAGCATTCGGTTCTGAAGTGCTTTTCACGGATGTGAAATAAACTTTGAAACTGCTTGTGCCGGCATACGATGCCAGCGTAGGAGTAAGGTTAATGTATATCTTATTCCATTTACTGCTTGGATTTATTACCAGAATAGGCCTGAGACTTGTTACAGCCCCGTTAATTACTAATCCCACTGTAAAAGGATTATTTGTTTTATAATTAAGTTCCAGGAAAGCCGATGTGCCATCGGTCGGCAGGACAAATGCATTGTGACTTACACTTTCGAAAACCAGGTTTTCCTTTGGTATTACAACTTTGGCGGCATAATCATTTCCTTCGCCGGGGAAAGCCGTTTCGAGTTCATCAAGACGGGCCCGGGTAAAGTTTACTTCACTGCGGGCTGTTGAATCAAGCGTGAGATTTACCTGTTCGAAATCTTCAAGCCATGCAAACTTGGTTGCCGCAGCATAATAAAAGGTTAAATGACCAAGATCGGTAATTTTTTCTTTTTCGAGTGTTACCGTTTTCTGGATACGGTCATAAAAAGGATATGGGACGCGTGTTTCGTTGATCCCGTTCAGCTTTATTCCTGCAAATATCGAAAGTGTGGAAGTACCGCTTTTCAGAACCGGGAACCTTGACGGCAGTTCAAAAGCACCTATCAGGTCATTGTCGGCATATACCCATGAGTCGGTAACTTTCTGTGATGCAGTTCCCTGCATCGAATTTACTTTCAGGCTGATTGTATCAATTGCAACGTACGAAGGAATTTCATTTTCCGAAGGTTTTGCACATCCTGATGCAATAACCAGGATGAGGATGACATTAAGAAATAGTATATATCGGCTTTTGTTTTTCATTTAAGGTTATGACTGATTGTGGTATTCGTTTTATGAATTTGATCAATTTTTCATGTTGGCCGAATGGTTCACTTTTTCAAGGATCTGGTAGGCAACTCTAAGTGCTTGGTAACCATCACTTATGGTCACATCCGGGGTCCTGTTATCGATAATTGCACTTGCAAACCCGGAGAGTTCCTCCTGAATGGCATTGGTTGGTAGTATTTCCGGTTTCTCGAAATGAACCTGCTTGATTTCCTTCCCGTTGCCTGGTTCGAGCGTCGGTAACAGGGGATTGACCTGCCCATTGCTGACAGTTTTCAGGTAGGCTACTTCGGTTTTCTTATTCAGAAAATCAACAGCAATATAGGCGTCGCGCTGAAAGAATCTTGCTTTGCGCATAGGGCTGAGCGATATACGGCTTGCCGTAAGATTGGCAACGCAACCGTTATCAAACTCAAGACGCGCATTTACTATGTCAGCAGTATCGGTGATTACCGCAACACCACTGGCACTGATTTTCCGCAGGTTCGATTTTACCGTGTGCAAAACAATGTCGATATCATGAATCATGAGGTCAAGAACAACAGGCACATCGCTTCCGCGAAGGTTGAAACTGGCAAGACGGTGTATTTCGATGAACATGGGATTGCTTATAAATGGCATGGCAGCAACCATTGCAGGATTGTACCGTTCAACATGGCCAACCTGGACTTTAACTGCCGCTTCATGAGCAATCTCCATTAGTTTAAGTGCTTCTTCGGGAGTGGCAACAATGGGCTTTTCAATAAAAACATGCCTGAAATTTTTCAATGCCTTTGACGCACAATCGAAATGAGCAATTGTAGGGGTAACAATGTCAAGTACATCCACTTCGTTAATCAACTCATCAATTGATCCGAAACTCCTGATTCCAAATTCTCTGGAAACCAGTTGTGCATTTGAAGCATCCGTATCATAAAATCCCGTGAGCATAAACTCAGGAATGTTTTTGATACATTTAATATGAATTTTACCAAGGTGGCCTGCGCCTATAACTCCAATTTTAAGCATCTACCGTTATTAAACAAAAGTTGAAAAAAGCCATCCGGGAAAATGATAACTTTTTATCGGTTGTGTGAGATATAGTAAAGGGTTCCATGTTCAGGAAAAGGTTGCATCCGAAGCCTGGAAATGCATGATTTTATCGTTTTTTTTATCAACCTGCAGGAATGCTGAAATATTACTCAATATTTACAAAACTTAATGCCGGTATTTCGTTCAACATGATACCATTTTCTTACTTTTGC
>CAISRK010000198.1 GCA_903887815.1 uncultured Bacteroidales bacterium
AAAAAAGACAGGGCTTTCAATTCTGGCTGCTGCTCTGATGACAATAAGGAAAATTAAATTTGGCTGCTCTTTGCCCGGGTGGCCGGGGGTTATTGAGGATTGTATGTTTGCCAAAAAACGACACCGCCTATCCCCATTATGCAGATTCCAACCAAGGGGGAAATTTCGGGACGGTGTACTTTTTCCCTTGTGATTTCGACTTTTCCCAAAGTTACTACTTTTTCCCTTGTAAAAAAAATTATGGTTGAATAAACTATCAATCCCAATCCTACAAGAACTATAAAAATGCCTATTTTTCTCATTTTACTGAAAGTTTAATTATCGGCCGGCTAAAATGGATTGCATGTAAATTTCAAAGCTTTGTGTGTTATTGTCTTAAGTACGAAATAAGAGATGAGACTCCTGGAGGCGGAAATTTGCATTTCATACTTCAGTTATCTCACCTCCGGGTTGGAAGAATTCAGTTTCGAAAGGAATATGCAGGCTCCTCTCAATACTTATTGTTCCAGGATTTTGAAAAGTTCTTTCAGATCAGGCGATAAGATAACTTCAGTACGGCGGTTTGCAGAGCGTCCTTCGGCTGTTTCGTTGGACTGTACGGGGTGAAAACTTCCTTTTCCTGCTGCTGTGATACGGTTCGGGTCGAATGTATTTTCAACAGTCAACACCCTCACAATAGAGGTTGCCCTTGCAGTACTGAGATCCCAGTTATCCATGTATTGTTTTGTTTTGATAGGCACATTATCAGTATGACCTTCGATCAACACAGTGATGTCCCTGGTATTGTTTAGCACCATGGCAAGTTTTTTAAGGGCCTCTTTGCCCTTGGGATCAACCACATCGCTGCCCGATTTGAACAGCAGTTTTTCCTGGAGTGAAACATATACGTTACCATCCTTAATATAAACAGTAAGTTCATCAGCTGAATAATTCAGAAGCGCTGCGGCTATTGAGTTTTTAAGGTTGTTCATCACATCGCGCTGCGTCTGGATCAGGTTTTGAAGATTCTGAAGGCGAATTGCCTGATCGGCAATAGTCATTTTCGACTGGGTATTTATAGCTTTCAGGTTTTGTTGGGCAGCAGCATTTTCCTTTTGCAGAAATGCCTTTTCGTCATTCAGGTTTTGTACCTGGCTGTAGCAATCTTTCAGGTTATTGTGAGCACTGGCGCTGTCGTTCTGGAGTTTTTCGACCCTTGATCTTGATTCGACCAGCTTTTTACTTGGTCCGCATGAGGTTAGTAACAAGGCGAAGGTAAGGGGTAGTAAAGCGAGGATGTAAAATGGCTTTTTCATTTTATTTTTTTAGATAATTAATTAGGTACAAAGGTGAGAGCAATCGGTGAAGGATGCGTTACATAACTATTTCAAAAAGTTACATAATTCACACATTTTCAAAAGGTTCAATGGTTCGCCGGAATTGTATTCTCATCCCGCAAAATTTTCCGGCTGAATGGCAATCAGGAAACAGTCTTATCACGTTTTAGCCGGAATGGCTTGATTTTGAGTGCCGGATTAATTTTTAAAATGGATGGCATAGTGTCGCCCAGCAATAATCCCCAGGGTTTTAATTGGTCAATATGATCGAAAATCAACTTTACGATAGCCAGAAGCGGGATGGAAAGAAACATACCCGGGATTCCCCACAGTGCATTTCCGGCAAAGACAACTATGATCGAGAATAGGGCATTAATTTTTACTTTCGAGGCAACAATTTTGGGTACTATATAATTGTTGTCGATGATCTGTATGGCGTAATAAATGGCCCAGATATAAATTACGTACCATGCTGTGTCCTTGGTGGCCAGTGCAACCATCATGGGTAAAGCTACGGCAACAAGCCCGCCGATATAGGGGATAACGTTGAGCAACGCCCCCAAAACGCCTAGCAGGATTGCATAGTCGATTCCAAGAAATAAAAGGGCAGCGATTTCAAGAATGGCAACAATAACGGCTTCTATGATAAGGCCTATCAGGTAATGTTGGATAACCGTTTTGGTTTGTTTTATTACTTCGCTTACCCGGCTTCGGTTATGCTCACCAAACAGATTGCGGATAAATTCGAGCAGGAGGGGTTCGTAAAAGAGAATTAAAAAAATGTAAACCGGTATTAAAAATGCAATCATTACTCCGACCCCCACTACAACAATAGTCTGGCCGATTGCTGCACTGCTGGTATTGATGAATTCCCCTTTGGCATGTGTAAACCATTCGTGTATCTTCTTCGGGTTAATATCAAGAAAGCCCGAAAGCCAGGTAATGGTTTGGTTAAAAAGGAGCGTAAACCGATCGACAAGCACCGGCCAGGTATCGCTGAACCGGCTTGCCTGGGTGTAAAGCAATGTACCCAATGCCCCCATCAGTATAATGGTGATGGATATTGAAATAACAATTGCGACTACCCTGTTAAAATGATGCCTCACCAGATATTTTACAACCGGTTGCAGGACTATGGCGATAATAAGCGCAAAAACCAATGGGACAATAATGCTGCGGCCAATATATAATATTGTGATAAATGCAAACAGGCCAACCATGAAAATGGTTGTCCGGGCATAGAACGGAATTTTGAAATCTTTATCAATCACGGTATTATAGTATTTATTGGCAAGACTCTAAAACTACCCTGAAACAGTTTGTTTCAAGGCAGTTCTCTATTTTATTCTCCATTTCCTATTTTACTTTTGCCTGTTCGGCCAGTTCGGCAGCATCAACCTTAACTTTTTCAAATTTTGCAGTCACACTATCCTTAAAATCATTGAACCTTTCGTTCAGTGAATCTGAATAGCCTTTTCCTTTTTTGGTTATTTTTTTCCGGGTCTCGGAACCTTTATCAGGTGCCATCAAAATTCCCAGAACGGCACCGGCAGCTGCGCCGGCCAATGCTCCTAATACTACTTTTCCTGTGCTCATAATTTCTATTTTTAAGTGGTTATAATACTATGATTAATAGAAAAACGATTACAACAATAGCGCCCACTGATAAAAGTATGCCTCCGTTTAATTCGCTCTTCTGTTCTTTGATTGTACGGACTTCTCTTCACAATTCGCGTTTTTGAGCGAACTTCACATTTGACTTGTCCATTTTGTTTATTTCATTAAGCCGCGTTTCCAGCATATTCACTTTCGCCTGATCAGCAGTTTTCGTAAAAACTACGGTTATAGGTCCTGGTTTTGCTGTAGCAGCGGCGTTTGATTGTGCCGGGTAAAATACTAATGACAGAAAAAGAGCATTAACAATAAGGCTGAATTTTTTCATGACACTTGATTTTACCTGGGTTACAGAATTCTGCGTCCCTGTATTACCCTGAAGATTATTGCAATAAGAGCAATAACAAGCAGAATATGAATGAGGCCGCCAAAACTGTAGGCGAAAAACCCAATTGCCCAAGCGACAACAAGGATTACTGAAATGATGTAAAGTAGATTTCCCATGATTGAATTATTATTGGATTAATGTACCCTCTCAGTATCATTTTTTGACCTGTAGCTGCCAAAAAGTATTTATGCTGATTAATACAGTAACAAAGGTATATGCTGAGGTACTCCTTCGTTTTACACAATTAAGCGAATAAGTTACATCATTCACACTCCCTAGGCCTGGCGGGAAACACGGCATATCATCAGGTTAGCTGTGAGAAAAATTTGTCACATGTAAAGGGGAAGCAAAAAAAATGCCCGCAGCTACTGACTGCGGACATCAACGGGCCCCAGCCTCTTCCTTTTTGAGGGAAGAAAACTGGCTGAGGATATATAATTGTATGCGGAATCACGAACTACAATGCTGGAGCTTCAATGGTTTCATTATTTGCGGGTTCTTTTTCTTTATCACCCAATATTTTTCGCACCATTTTAAAGAATCCCTTTCCCAGTGATTTCACATCTTCAGGGTTATGAGCAACAAGGTTTTTAACGGCAAACATTAAAGCTGTGCCCAGCATCTTCTTCATAGGGCTGCCTGATATTCCCTGGAAAAGTAATTTTGAAATATATCCGGCCGATACACCTAAAGTTGAATTAATAAGGCGGTCCTGTAAATCCTCTGATCCGACTGCTTCAAATAAGGTGCTTTTAATCAGGTTGGCTGGCTTAATACTTTCATAAGCAACCAGAAATTGCTCTTTCAGCATTATGCCTTCTTCCGCCTGTTTCCATTCCAGTTGCATGATAGCCGACCGGAGATCGGTTTGTGTTATGATTGTTTGCATAATACTGTTTATTTAAGTGCTTGTTTAATGATTAGCTCACTTATGGGTTTTTCGACCCATTTATGAAGGAAAAAATGCAGCACCAATCCGGCAACCAGGAAAAATCCGGCAACAATAAAAAACCCGTAATAGGCTTTCCCGAGCAGGTCACCCAGCCAAAGTGCAATTCCAATACTAAGCACAAATGAAAACATCGAAATCATCAGAATCGTGCTGAGCCGGGCTATAAGTGAAGTCACAACCGTATTGGTCGTTTCAAGTAATTTGAGTTTCGATAGCTCGAAGGTTGTCCGGGCATAAACTTCGGCCCGCTCAAACAGTGTTTCAATTGAATTTGCTTTGGTTTCCATGGGTTTGTATTCGTTCTGCTTAACCGGCATTTAATCGTAAATTATTTTACGGATCCTATTTGTTATGCTTCTCCCCATTATTGTGCTTTTCCCCTGATTTCCCGGTGTTTGTGCTTTGGGGGTGGTGAGGATTATTGGATTTTTTGTACCAGCCTCTGTGTTGCCCGGGATTATCGTGCCCTGTATATACCATACAGGAGGTGGTGCCGTACAAAAGACCGAGACCCATTACCAAGAGTGCAATTGTTCTGAGTGGTTTCATTTTGTTGAGGGTGTTTTTAAATTGATGGTTTTAGCTATTACAGTTTCCTGTTAACCTCTTTACTTGCCGGAGATACCAGCTTTTGCTTTCACTTTTTCCGTTTTCAGAATGGCTTCATCAGCAATCTGATTAACTTCTTCAACTACAGTCTGAAATTGTTCGGTGATGTTGTCGATCAGGTCATTGAACCGTTCTTCAAGTTCGTCGGTATAGGCATAGCTTTTGCGCGAAAACCTGTTGCGTGTGATTGACCCTTTTTCAGGGGCAAATAAAATTCCTAAAACAGCGCCTGCGGCAGCTCCGGCTAAAACACCTATCATTACTTTCGGTATACTCATGATTATTTGTATTATTTATTGATAATTCCTTTGCACAAAGGTGGTAACCATTAGAGGAGTATGCATTACACAATTCCAAATAAGAGTTACATTATTCCTACCTTAAAATTGGGAACTTATTAACCGAATACATAATAATCGCAAACTATAACAGCTTGTAAATAAAGCTAATAAACTCATTTTTTATGGATTCGCATTCCGATCAAACAAACTGCATAACCAACAGGACCACTGCAGCTGCAGTCATTAGAACCAGGGCCATGTAGCCGAAAACATTTGATGCTTTGCCGTTCGTATAAACACCCATAATTTTTTTGTTATTTGCGATATGAAGAATAATTGCAATTAGCACAGGTGCCGTTATTCCATATAGTATAGCCGAATATATAAGTGCTTTAATTGGTGAAATGCCAATGTAATTTAACGATAAGCCAAGAAGGAGCGAGAAGGCGATTATGGCATAAAAAATTTTGGCCTGGTGATACTTTTTATCTAGCCCGTTTTTCCATCCGAAAGTTTCGGTAACAATATACGACAACGATCCGCTTAAAACCGGAATAGTTAAAAGCCCCGTTCCGATTATGCCAGATGCAAAAAGCAGGTATGCAAAATTTCCGGCTAAGGGCCTCAGGGCTTGTGCAGCTTGTTCAACTGTATTAATCGAATGAATACCCCCGTTGAATAACACCGATCCTGTGGTCAGAATGATAAAGAACATGGTAATGTTCGAAAAGAGCATTCCGAAATCCACGTCCTTTTTCATGTCGCTTATTAATCTTTTATTTACGACCAAAATTTTCCGGAGCTTTTTATCTTCCACTTCCATTGTTGCCTGCCAGAAAAAAAGATAGGGCGAAATTGTAGTTCCTAATATGGCAACCAGCATGCTGATATATTCTTTATTAAAGTGAATCTCAGGAATGAAGGTGGCTTTTAAAATCGCCAGCAGATTCTGTTTATATAAAAAAGGAACAACGAAATATACAAGAAGGACGATGCAGAGATATTTGAGAACTGCGGCAATTTTCCGATATGGAAGCAGAATGATGAGGACTAAGAGTAAGAGGGTGAAACCAATACTGAAAAATATTGCATGTATGGATGGGAATAATAGATTGCCAACAGCCCCCATTCCAGCAATATCCGCTCCTATATTCATTACAATAGCCGGAAAACTGAACAACAGCATCAGGTAAAGCACGGTCCGCGAATAGTTGGCTTTGAGCGTTCCTGCCAACCCATGCGAAGTGACCAGGCCGATACGGGCACTCATTTCCTGAATGGAAGCCATTAAGGGAAATGTTATGAGGGCAGTCCAGAGCGTTGATAACCCAAATGCTGCCCCAGCCTGTGAATAGGTAGCAATTCCCGAAGGATCGTCATCACTGGCACCTGTAACCAGCCCCGGGCCAAGTATTTTCCAGAAAGCAGAAAGCCGGGATTTGGATTTTACTTTGTTCATACAGGATTAACAGCTGAATCAGGTTTTAAAGCAAAGTGATTGGTGAGAGACGACATAAATGGTAACTGGTTTATGATACCATTACGTAAAGATCTTTAACATAAAGATGAGAGGCCCAAAGTTTGAAATTGTTATTTCTCACTTCAGTTCTCTCACCTTATTTAAAAACTTAAACCTCCATTTAAGCAATATCTTTCAGTTTTTCATTCTAATGAATTGCAAGTCCCAGGGTTGAAACCCCTGTTGACAGGTCAAGGAATAATCCAACTTTATTGCTAAGGTGATATTCGGTTCCCATGTGCAGATCGAGAAACAAAGGACTCACGTTCTGGTAATAGGTTTCGCCTGAATATCCGGCATCCCATGTAGCAGTTCTGATAGCAAATCCTAATGAACCGGCAAGGTAAAAATCCCAGTCGGAGCCTGCATCGAGAAGTTGGTCAAAATAATACGTACCTTTTACGCCAATGGGTATAATTGATTCGCGGTAATGTTGATCATTGTTCCGGTATGTATAAAAAGTAACAAAAGGAGCAAGTGTAAAATTACGGGCTACATCAAATTCGTAGTTAATATCTAAAACCGGTAATGTTTGTCCGGCATGATTGTAATAGCCGTAGTATCCGACACCAATACCGAGGTTTAAAGTGTGTCCGTATCCTTCCGAATACGTCTTCTGGGCGAATAAATTAGTCCCTGCAAGTAATAGGGCCAAAAGCAATGTTAAGGTAATTATTTTCATCTTAGGTTTATTTAGTTAGGAGTTTACTTATGTTGAGTGTGTTTGCGAAATTGAGGGGAATTTGATCACGACGGATATTATTTGCGTTTCCCGTTGCCTTTGTCGTGGCCGCCCTGGTTTTTACCATTTTTACTGTTATTCCCTTTGTTTTGCTGGTGTCCCTGGTTTCTTTGTTTCCCCTGGGGATCAGTGTAATGAGGTTTTCCATTATAATTTCCGTTTCCTGGTCTATCGCCAATGTTTTGCTGAGCCGGGCCATGGTATCCTTTTGCATATTTCCTCTTATAATCTCGATGCTGGTAGTATGGCCTGGTGCCATGATAATCGGTCATCACCACTTTATATCCATGATACAGGTCATAATTGCTATACCTCGCGGGGAGGTAAGTCCTGTGAACCCAAACCCCGCCGCTTTGGTAAATAAACATCGACGAAGGAATATCGTAATAAGCTTCCACATCAGGCAGATAGTAATATCTGGCACTTGAATATCCAACGGGTCCCCACATGGGAGCCAAGCCCAGGTTTACTGTAACTGCCACCTGGGCCTTTACTGATCCGGCTATGAATAGCGCTATTCCCAGGATGACTAACTTGATTGTTTTCATTTTTTTGAATTTAATAAGTGAATTAAATTTCACACTACAAAGGTGAGCCTTGAACCACCCGATTTCATTACACAATTACCTATATGAGTTACATCATTCACACATCAATCGTGAATGCGAGGGAAAGAGCATGAAAACAAAAAAGGTTTTACCACGAATTGAGTGGAATTGGTTTTAGAAGGCCAGAAGAAAGAAGTCAGTTGACGGAGGATGGAAAATGTAAGTTCGAAGACGGCGCTGATTTGAGATTTACCTTTATTAGTGGAAAACGAGTCGGAGAAATGGAATTGGATAACAGGACTCCACTTTCAGTGAATAATAGAAGTTCCCGGGATAACTTCTGACTTCCGGCATTTTTAATTCACCCACTAGATTTACAGTAGAATAAAAATAAGCGCGAGATTTCCTGTCCACACTCAATGCAATGATGTCTAGTATTCTCTCTATCTAAGATTTATTATTTTAAAAGTACTTAAAGTGCTTGAGTGTCTATAGTTGATACCACCAACACTTTTAATCGATAAGTTTAGCAAATCGTCGCTGTTATTAATCCGAAAACTAAAAAAACCTTCAAAATTGGTTTTGACCAAGTACTTGTAAAATACATAAAATCAAATTACAAGGCACTTTAGACACTGAATTGTTGCAAAAAAGGAAATACTGAATTCTATTTTTGTACCGGCAGCGTAAAACTGAATGTACTGCCTTTGTCTTCCTGACTTTCCACTGTCAGTTTCCCGCCATGTTTTTCGATAAAATCCTTGCAAAGAACCAGGCCGAGTCCTGTACTTAGTTCGTTTTCAGTGCCTTTTCGGTTAGTTATATTACCAATACTGAAAAGATTTTCCAGGATATCCTTACTCATCCCAATGCCACTATCCCTGATGGAAATTTCCACTAAGCCGCCGGCCGATGGTATTGCCGAAATGCTGACCGATCCGCCCTTGGGCGTAAATTTTACAGCATTGGAGACTAAATTCCTGACGGTTGATGCTATCATATTGCCATCGGCAGAAACAACAAAACTTTCGGGAACATTAACAGTGACTGTAATCCGCTTTTTATTCGCTGATTCCTTAACAGAAAGTAAGCTCTCGTTAATTTTTGATAATAACTTTATGGGTACCGGATTAAAATCGGTAATACCTCGTTGAAGGCACGACCATTCCAGCAGGTTTTGGAGTAAGCTGTATAGATTGGTGGCAGAAGATTTCAGGTTGGTTGCAATCTTTGAAATATCATTCAACGATAAATCATTCAACTGCTCTGCCATAATTTGCGTTAGTCCGAGAAATCCATTGAACGGGCTGCGCAGGTCGTGGGCCACAATGGAAAAGAACTTATCCTTTTCGGCATTAGTCATCTGCAACTCTTCTGTTTTTAGTTTGATCACCGCTTCCGCCGCGGTACGATCCGTAACATCATGTATAATTGAAAAAAGTATTTCCCGTCCCTGGAAATCGATAGGCGAAGAATGTACTTCAACATTGCGTATTTCTCCACTGGCTATTTTATGCGGGAAAATAAAAAAGTTTTTCATTGCATAGATAGCTTTTTTGCGTTCGATATTAATTTGTCCGGCCGGTAATACATTGATATCATAAATAGTCATAGTTTTAAGACAGGATATGCTGTAGCCATAAAAAGCAGCGGCAGCATTGTTGGCATCAATAATGGATCCTGACTCAGGTTCGATAAGCAGCATGATTGCATTGTGCTTTTCGAACAAATTTTTGAACCGAATTTCACTTTCTTTAAGCAACATTTCCGCCTGTTTGCGTTCGGTGATATTGATTACAATCCCGGCAACTTTAAGCGGTTTTCCGTCAGCATCCTTTTTTACAATAGATCCGATATCATAAAACCACAGGTATTTGCCCGAACTCGCTTTAATACGATATTCAACTTCATATTTGCTTATTTCTCCGCTGCAGTGCATCCTTATGGCATCCATGGCTTTGTCGTAATCATCGGGATGCAGCAGGGCAGTAAAATCCGTATTATGAATAAATTTTTCGGGAGGATACCCCAGCATCTCTTTCAGCTTCTCGAATGTAACGTTCCCGGTTTTAATGTCCATGTTCCACCAGGCCATATTTGCAGCCTTCATTACAAGTTCCAGGCGCTGATTGTTTTCATGTAAGGTTTCCTCAAACAACTTGCGTGCGGTAATATCCCTGATATTGCATTGTATCACTTTTTTCCCGCCGGCCGAATACACATTACTCACAAATTCAACATTTATTTTTTTGCCTTCGGCGGTTTCAAGCGGTAAATCTTCATACCGGGCAAATCCTTTCTGCTGCAATTCCAGGAACTTTTCCTTATTGGCAGCAATATCTTTGAACAATCCTATTTCCCAGATTTCTTTTCCTGTAAATTGCTCCTCCGAATAACCCAGCAGATCTATCAGAAATGGGTTTACATCAACAATTTTCCCGCTATCAGCATCCAGGATAAGGATCCCGTCTTTAGCGGTTTCAAAAAGACGGCGGTAGCGCGTTTCAGAATCTATTGATGCCTGCTGCAGCACTGAAATTGGTTTCTCGTCCGTTGAATATTCACAGACAGAATCATTAACTTGCTCTTTCATTTTTTGAGATTAAACCAGGTTATTATTAGGTGCAATTACGCTAATAAAAACACAATTAGAATTATACTATTATTCAAAAATGTTGCATAATTCACACATTATATTTGTTGGCAAAAAACAAAAGACACTACAAACTTTGCGGCGGGCTTTTACTTGGAGTCAAATTATTTTCGTGATACCAGCCTGCCCGACTGGATAAGTTGATTATCAGAAATTATTTTGTAGATATAAATTCCAGAGGGAAGACCACTTGTGTTCAGCAGAATTGATTGTTTTAACAACACAACTTTTATGACTTCCACTCCTAATACATTATACATAATAAATTCAACTCTCTGGCCTTGAGACAGATCATTAAAAGTAAGTTGTACTGAAGCATTGAAAGGGTTTGGATAAATGTTTACCCGCTTGTTCGTGTTTCCGGAGTTTACTTCAGGAATACCAGTTAAAGTGCAGTTGGAAATCATGGTGGTGGTAATTGCATTGGTTGTTAATGCACCCACCATTAACAGAGCTCTTCCATCGAGAGTACCCCCTGTATTCATTGCTCCCAAAGCGCCATTGTTGCTGACTATTGTTCCCTTGAAAACTGAGTAGTTGTTAATACTTACGGCTCCTTCTATTTTCCAGTACACATTTTTTGCCTGTGCCCCGTTTGTCAGTATAACTTTTGCGTAGGTACTTGTCGATAGTGCTCCGTTTATTAGGATCACAAAAACAGCATTAGCATTACCCTGTGCATTGAGATAAAGAGACCCGGTTAGCGCAGTAGCCGCATTAAGCAGGTAGGTATGAGGTGTAAGAACCAGGTCGTTGCCGAACTGCGCCGGATACAATAACTCAATATCATAAGAGAGAGTGTTCAAATAGGCATAAACATCGAGTAAGTCCGCAGCGGCCTGTGCGGTTGAACTATCAGGTATAGTATGAATAGTGCCGGTTACCCTCATCGGATCGAAACCGGTCGACAGGCCGACATTTGAGCCAACATCTCCTATAATAGTGGTAATCCCGGTGTTTGTAACGGCTCCGTTACCTGAAAATATGGCATAGCAGTCTGTTGTTTTAAGATCAGGTGCTGTTGGCCCGGCAAGTGCAGGACTTCCGCAACCTATTGGGGTATATGCCAGCACTCCGTCAACGGTTATTGCACCGGCAGTTGATAAGGCTCTACCCTCCAGGGTGTCGCCTGTGTTGATGACAATTGCACTATTATTGGCAATAATGGTTCCTCTCATGGTTGTTCCTGAAGCCATGCTAACCAAACCTTCAACTTTCCAGAACACGTTGCATGCCAGTGCTCCGTTTTTTAAATAGATTTTTGATGCGGCATTTGTTGAAAATGCACCCTGAATCTGGAAAATAAATACAGCATTTGCATTTCCCTGGGCATCAAGGGTAAGCCCTGAGTTTAATGTAGCTTGTTCGCCAATATTGTAAACACCGGCAAACAGTGTTGCCCCGTTTCCAAGCAAGGGTGCCGGCCAGAAAGTCGGGATTGTACTGTTAAGCTGGTTATATGCTATCAACAAATCAGCAGCACATTGTGCACTTGCACCGTCACCGTCGTGCATCACACCATTTACATTACCGAAAGCGGTGCTTGAGCCGTTATTTGTCCCGACATTTCCGGTAAGTTGCGATAAACCGGTATTGCTCACAGCCCCGTCAGTTGAAAAGAGTACAAAGTTTGCGGCAGTTCCCAGGTTAGGTGCCTGTCCGAAATTAACCTTTGGTCCTAACATAAGGACAGAAGCAGTTATGATGGAGAGTAGAATGGTTTTCATAGTCTTGTTTTTAACTTGTCAATATAATTTCATCAGTCTACAAAGGTCGGAACCGGGATGTCTTTTCGCGTTATACAGTTCCATATCAATGTTACATGATTCACACCTGTTGGCAGTTTAATTTGAGAAAAGAATGTTTCAGGAAAACTTCAGCTTTAAAAAAGGCTGCCTGATAGTAACACCAGGCAGCCTTTTGAAAAAGATAATTGTGATTTTAATTCAATTAGCGGGGAACAACATCAATTATAACTGTGCGGTTATAAAAACGTGTTTCAGGAAATTTGTTATCGAAAGGGGCTAATTTTTCATCCTCACCAAATCCGTACATTTCCAGTTTAACGTCGGTTCTTAAGGCTTTTGCAAGGCTGCCTTCAAGAATTCTCTTCACATCGTTGGCTCGGGCTAATGACAATTGCTTGTTGTAAGCTTCTTCACCGATAATATCCGTATGGCCATGTATAAGTACGGTTCCTCCAAGTGGAATCTTTGGGGTTACAACTTCGATGAGATACTTTTCGTATACCGGTAAAGCTTTTGATTCGTTGAATTCATATATAATGCTGAATCGCATGCCTTCTTCGTTGCTTGGAGGTGTCCAGAGTACCATGTGTACCGAAGATTCTTTCGCTACAGTCTTGCCACTTTTTGTCAGGCCTATCATGGTAACTTTGTAGTCGCCTTCAGGACGCGTGCCTAAAATTGATTTCCCGGGTATGCTTACCGACTCTTCGGTATAAGGTCCGAAATTCTGAACAGTTCCTTTTTCATCCCTGATTTCGAGTGTCCATGATGAGTAAGCTTCGATGGCACCTTTGTTTTCGAAAGTTACATAGCTGTCAACCGGTGCTTCCTGCAATACATTGATTTCAACCGGTTGGAGTGAGTTTTCGGGACCACTCTGGAATTCCATTAATATTGCAGGGGAACTGCTTTCGATGGAAACCCTGCGGTCGCCTTCAGCCAGAAGTACGAGTTCGCGTGTGCCGCCCGGCTGTTGCGATGGAACATCAGGTCGTAGCTGTCCTTTTGAGGATATCCTTGAAGCCTCAATTCCAAATACATTTACCAGGTAAGCCTTGACTGATTCAGCCATTTCGCGTCCGTCCTTCTTGCCTTTTTCCGATGATCCAACCAAAGTAACAGTTGCTGAAGGATTTTTTATCATACGGTCACCCAGGATGTTGAGTACATTGTAATAAACAACCATCTGGCGGTCCGAACGACCCGAAAGGTCTTTAGGTGCATTTACCTCCAGCTGATCTTCTCTGAAGTCCTTCACCTGGCCTTTTTTCAGCAATATATAGCGGCTGGGGATCTGCGTTGAACCCAAATCGAAAAACACGTAATTTCGTACAGGGAATATTTCTCTTACCCTACGTTCAGTTGGTATGTTTTTCGGTGAATTTACAGTAAACTGCACTTCAGGTTCTAAAACAATAACTTCCGGAACTATAACCTGAACTGGTTCAACTTTTACAGGAGCAGGGATTTCACGACCCCAGCCAAGTTTAATAGCTGCTCCGGCCCTTACGGTAGTAATATTCCATGTTTCAATTGAACGTGGAGTTTGCCCAAAATAGGGCTGGAACGAAACAAAAGGTGAAAGCACCCACTGTGTCTGATGGCTCTGCGAAGAGAGTTGGATGTCGTAACCGGCACCAACCTGCATCGAGATCTGTGTTTGGTTTACATCGCTTAAGTTGCCGGTTACATCAGGAGTTGGTTCCTGGTCAGGATAAGCGGGGTTGATCCCAAGCTTGTAGGTGAATGATTTATTGATGTTGTAGGCAAATCGCGGGCCTGCATATAGGTAAAAATCGCCTTTGAAAGGAGCCATGCGCAAACTAGGCTCAATGGTTACGTAACTTACATCCGTGGTTAAATCGGCAGGGCAGTTACATGGGCTTGCTACTTCTTTGAACGCTCCCTTGCGGTTGTCGTATCCTGCCTGGAACATAAATCCCCACCGTGAATCGGGACGATGAAACTCAATAAGCGGGGCTGCATAGAGTCCAACGCCCTGGCCTTTATGAAAGGTTACAGGAGGAGCGAAATCGGCAGTTAACTGGTGGGTTGATCCGTTGTAAAAGTTGAAATTTGCACCACCGGCTACACCAAACAACCACGATGGACGCGTATACTGGGTCTCCTGTGCCTGAACTGAGATTTGAATACCTGTCAGAAT
>CAISRK010000199.1 GCA_903887815.1 uncultured Bacteroidales bacterium
AGGCCATGCGATCAAATGTACCAGTTGTGATTTCGAAACAATCAGGTGTTGCCGAAGTCCTAAACCACGTAATGAAAGTTGACTTCTGGGATGTGGATGCCATGGCCGATGCCATTTACGGGCTTTTGCACTACCAAACACTGAACGATATGTTTATTACTCATGGCACCGAAGAAGTAAACAACCTGAAATGGGAATCCGCTGCCCGCAAAGTAGCCGATGTTTACGAATCGCTCTTATAATCAACTGCAATCAATTTTTGAAACCACTGCTTTAAAAAATAGAAATATGAGGTCAATTTGTCTTTATTTCCAGGTACACCAGCCTTTTCGCCTGCGGACATATCGTTTTTTCGATATAGGAGCCGATCATTATTATTACGACGACTATCAGAATAAAAGAATCGTAAGGCGTATTGCCAACGACTGCTACCTGCCGGCAAACGAGGTACTTCTGGGCCTGATCAACGAATATGGTAAAGCTTTCAAGGTCACTTTCAGTATAAGCGGTACTGCCATCGAGCAGTTTAAAAAGTATGCACCCGAAGTAATTGAAAGTTTTAAACGGCTTGCCAAGACAGGGAATGTTGAGTTCCTCGCCGAAACCTATTCGCATTCGCTCACTAGCCTCAACGATCCGGGAGAATTTAAAAGACAGGTTCATGAGCATTCGGCAGCCATTCAGGAATTGTTTGGTGTAACCCCAACAGCATTCCGTAATACCGAGCTGGTTTATTCCAATAGTATTGCAGGACAGGTCCTGGAAATGGGGTATAAAACTATGCTTACCGAAGGTGCAAAACAGCTCCTGGGCTGGAAAAGTCCTAATTTCCTCTATTGCAGTGCACCTTACCAACGTTTAAAACTCCTCTTACGCAACTACCAGCTTAGTGACGATATTGCTTTCCGTTTTTCTCAGAAAGACTGGAGCGAATGGCCGCTTACTGCTGAAAAATATGTTACCTGGCTCAACCAGGTTGACCCCAAGCAGGAAATTGTTAACCTGTTTATGGATTATGAAACCTTTGGCGAGCACCAGAAAGCTGAATCCGGAATATTCGGGTTCCTCAGGGCGTTGCCCGAACTCCTCATCAAATCAAGGAAATGGACATTTACTACCCCGAGTGAGGTAACCGAAGATCTGCAACCGGTTGCCGGTATCGATTGCCCGCATGCCATCTCATGGGCCGACGAAGAACGCGATCTCACTGCCTGGCTGGGTAACGACCTCCAGGACGATGCCTTCACGAGCCTCTATAAATCATCGGAAATAATGTCGACATGCACCGATGCCGACCTTCACCGCGACTGGAATTACCTCCAGGCTAGCGATCATTTTTATTACATGTGTACAAAATGGTTCAGCGATGGCGATGTTCATCATTATTTCAACCCATACGGCACTCCATACGAAGCTTTCCTGAATTATATGAATGTGCTTTCGGATTTCCAGATCAGGGTGCGCGAATATGCCGAAAATAATCCTTTGCCTGGAAAATCTGCGGTTCCTGAGGCTGTTGCAGAAACTAAAATCAAGGCTGCTCCCAAGGCGAAAACAGCAGTAAAAAAAGCAGTTAAACCGGCTGTTTCTGAAGTTAAAAAGACGGTCTCAAAACCTAAAAACAAGAAATAAAATGGGCAGGTTATTCACAGAATAAGCTAAGCTGTGAATAACTTAAGCTTCAATTAATCAAGAAATTCTTACTTTTGCAGGCCTCTGAAGCTGGTTTTCGGCTGTCAGAGGTTTGATTTTAGTGCTTAAACTGTTGATTGTAAGCACTGTGTTACCTGAACCCGATATATGAGTGATAAGAAAATACTAAAGCCCGATTACATTTTCGAAGTAAGCTGGGAAGTTTGCAATAAAGTTGGTGGTATCTATACGGTTGTAGCTACTAAGGCTCCCGGAATACAGCAGGAATATGGTAATAATTATATTACTATTGGTCCTGATGTTTGGAAAGAAACCAGCCAGAATCCTGATTTTACCGAGGATAAAAGTATATTCCGTACCTGGCGCGAACGTGCTGAAGCCGAAGGACTCCGCATCAAGGTTGGCCGCTGGAACATTAAAGGCCGGCCGGTAGCAATCCTGATCGACTTTACCCAGTATTTTTCGTCGAAAGATAAAATACTTGCCGAATTTTGGGAAAAATATAACCTCGACAGCATAACCGGTACCTGGGACTATGTTGAACCTGCATTATTCGGTTATGCCGCAGGTAAAGTAATCGAAAGTTTTTATGAATTCAGTCTGGCAGCACAGGATAAAATTGTTGCCCAGTTCCACGAATGGATGACTGGTGGCGGAATTCTGTACCTCAACGATCGTGTTCCCCAGATCGGGACTATTTTTACAACACACGCTACGGTTGTAGGGCGTTGTATTGCAGGGAATAACCTGCCGCTGTACAGTAAGTTTGATGAGTATAACGGCGATGCGATGGCTCAGCGTTTCCACGTTATGGCAAAACATTCGCTCGAACAGATTGCCGCAATCGAAAGCGATGCTTTTACCACGGTAAGTAAGCTCACCGCAAACGAATGCAGGCAATTCATAGGTCGTGAACCGGATTTAGTTACCCCAAATGGTTTCGACGATTCACTCTTCCTCGATGAAGCTGAACTTGAGGTGAAACGGCAGGCAGCACGCGAAAAACTGCTGGCAGTTGCCCAGGCCGTTACGGGACAGCCTCTTCCGGCCGATACACTTTTATTGATTAACAGCGGCCGGTATGAGTTTCGTAACAAAGGAATAGACCTTTTCCTCGATGCACTTTCGAACCTTAATCATAACGAAAAACTCACCTACCCGGTAGTAGCGTTTATTACTATCCCGGCACATCATTCCGGCCCGGTTCCCGGACTGCTCGAAAAAATCGAAAGCGGTCTTCTCGGTGATCCCGAAGAAAAGCACTATCTTACTCATGGTTTGTTTGAACCTGATTATGACCCTATACTCAGGCGTCTGAAAGAAGACCGCCTCTTTAATTCGCTGCAGGACCAGGTGAAGGTGATTTTTGTACCGAGTTACCTCAATGGGAACGATGGTATATTTAACCTTTCCTATTATGACCTTCTCCCGGGTTTCGATTTATCCCTTTTCCCTTCGTATTACGAGCCGTGGGGGTATACACCTCTCGAAAGCCTTGCATACGGCGTTCCGACAGTAACTACTACCCTGGCAGGGTTTGGTTTATGGGTAAGAGAAAACAGCAAGGACAGCGGAATTACAGTAATCGAAAGAAATGACGATAACAATGATGCAGTTGTTAATGCAATGGTTTCGGTCGTGCTCACTTTCGAAAAAATGTCGGAAAACAGGCGTGATGAACTTTCGGCATCAGCTATCTCAATTGCAAAGTCAGCTTTGTGGAGTAACCTGCTTATCTATTATAAAAAAACCTATTCAATTGCTCTCGAAAAGGTTTCGGACCGTTCCGATCTTTTCCGCGATAAGCGCCAGGCCGAAAGCGTTATAAGTGTTAACGGCAAGAAAGTTTCACAGCCCGAATGGCGGAAAGTTCTTGTAAACCATATTTTCCCTGAATCACTTCAGGGACTGCTCAGACTTAGTCGAAACCTTTACTGGTGCTGGAACAGCGAAGCTACCGATCTGTTCCGTATGATAGATCCTGAAGGTTGGGAATTTTCGGATCATAATCCGATTGCCCTGCTCGAATCGCTTTCATATAGCAGGTTACAGGAGCTTGAGAAAAATACTGACTTCATGTCGCGTCTGGCGAGCGTTATGGCAGCCTTCGAAACCTATATGGCCGAAGGACTTGAACGCAAAAATCCCAAGATCGCTTATTTCAGCATGGAATTCGGATTGCACGAAAGCGTACAGATATATTCAGGAGGATTAGGGGTACTGGCAGGCGATTACCTGAAACAGGCTTCGGATTCGAATGTTGATATGATCGGAATAGGCTTATTGTATCGTTACGGTTATTTTAAACAAACCTTATCCCCATTCGGTGAGCAGGTTCCGGAATATTTTCCACAACGGTTTAATCATTTGCCGCTCAAGCCTGTCCGCAACAAGAACGGCGAATGGGTTATGGTAAGCGTATCACTGCCGGGGCGTATACTCCGGGCCAAAGTGTGGCAACTCGATGTCGGTCGCATTCCGCTTTACCTTCTTGATGCTGATATTGAAGAAAACAGCGAAGCCGACCGTTTCGTAACTCACCAGTTATACGGCGGTGACCTTGAAAACCGTTTCAAACAGGAACTGTTGCTTGGAGTTGGCGGTATCCGTATGTTAGAGGCCATGGAAGTTGAACCTGATCTTTACCATTGTAACGAGGGGCATGCTGCTTTTATAGGGATAGAACGCCTGCGCGGATTTGTTCAGAACCAGCAATTGTCATTCCTTCAGGCCATCGAACTAGTCAGAGCTTCAACTTTATTTACCACTCATACTCCTGTTCCTGCAGGACACGATGCTTTTACCGAAGACCTGCTTCGTACCTATATACCACATTATGCTGTCAGGCTGAATATTTCGTGGAATACCTTTATGAACCTGGGCCGGTATATCGAAAACCATAACGATCAGAAATTCTCGATGAGTGTGCTGGCTGCAAAACTTTCGCAGGAAATGAACGGTGTTAGCCGGATTCATGGCAAGGTCAGCAGGCAGATGTTCAAGAACATGTACAATGGTTTTTATGAAAATGAACTCCATATTGGTTATGTTACTAACGGTGTGCATTTTCCTACCTGGGCCAATGCCAAATGGAAAAAATTATACCGTCAGGAATTTGGTGCTTCTTTTCTTAATGATCAGTCAAATCCTGATCACTGGAGAAAAATTCATAATGTTCCTGACGAACGTATATGGCAGATCAGGCAGGATCTTCGTGGTGAACTGATAAGTTATATCAAAAAACGCCTGACTGATACCATGGGTACCAGTTCCGAAAATCCGAAACAGGTTATACAGGTTGTTGAATCACTCGATGCCAAAGCACTTACTATAGGATTTGCCCGTAGATTCGCTACATACAAGCGTGCCCACCTTCTTTTTTCAAATATAGAGAGGCTGGCTCAGATACTTGGTGATTCAAAACACCCGGTTCAGTTTGTTTTTGCAGGCAAAGCTCATCCTGCCGATAAAGCAGGTGCCGATCTTATTAAAAGGATTGTGGAGGTATCGCGAATGCCGCAGTTCGTAAGCAAAATCATCTTTCTCGAGAATTATAATATGGCTATGGCCCGCAAACTGGTTCAGGGAGTGGATATATGGCTGAATACACCGACCCGCCCGCTCGAAGCCAGTGGTACCAGCGGCGAAAAAGCAATAATGAACGGCGTTGTGAACCTGAGTGTGCTCGATGGATGGTGGGCCGAAGGATACCGTGAAGGAGCCGGATGGGCGCTTAAAGAAGAAAGAACCTACCAGAACCAGCAGTTCCAGGATGAACTCGATGCCGAAACCATTTACAATATGCTGGAAGACGAAATTATCCCGACATTTTACGATCGCGATAATGATGGGGTTCCGCATGCATGGGTGAAATACGTTAAAAATACCATCTCAGGAATTGCACCTCATTTTACTATGAAACGACAGCTTGATGACTATTTTTCGAAATTTTATGTTAAGCTGGCTGAGCGTTCGGCCTTACTGAAAGATGACGACAATGCAGCTATGCGCAGCCTTGCTTCGTGGAAATTCAGGATGATACGCAATTGGGATGGAATCGAGGTTGTTGATGTAAAATTCCCCAATCCTACTAATGAAGGCCTCAATCTCGGTGATATTTTTAAGGCTGAGCTAACCCTCAGTCTGGGAGATATTGCTCCCGACGATATTATGATTGAAATGATTACAGGTCAGAAGGTTAATGATCAGATGATCGAACCTCAGTCGATACGCGAACTCAAACTTAAAGGTGTTGATGGTAACCTGGCTCATTTTGCAATCGAGGTTGAGACTGCTTTGGCCGGTGTTTTCGACGTAGCCTTCCGGATCACACCCCAAAATCCTTTGCTGCCTCATCGTATGGACTTTAACCTGGTGAAGTGGGCTTAGGTTGGATTAAGAATTTAAGCTGGCGTTGAGACAGTGTGACAAGGCGAGGGGAGAAGGGCGAACGGGTGATAATGGAAATAGGAAGCTAAATGCCAACAACCATCAACCATCAACCATCAACCATCAACCATCAACCTATCAACCTATCAACCCATCAACTCCAATCAATAAAACTATAACAAACAAACACCTGAAAATATGAAACTACTCGAAGGAAAAGTTGCCCTGATTACCGGTGCTTCACGCGGAATAGGCAAGGCCATTGCCATCGCTTTTGCACAGCAAGGTGCTTCAGTAGCATTTACTGATATGCGCCGTGATGAATTAATGGAAGCTACCGAAAGCGAAATACAGGCATTTGGGGTGAAAGCGATTGGCTATGCCTCCGATGCAAGTTCGTTCGACGACAGCGAACGTGTTGTCGATGAAATTGCGAAAGAATTCGGTCGCGTTGATATACTCGTAAACAATGCCGGTATTACCCGCGATAACCTGTTGATGCGCATGTCCGAATCCGATTGGGACCTGGTAATAAAGGTAAACCTGAAATCGGTGTTCAACCTTACAAAAGCTGTTCAGAAATATATGCTCAAACAGCGTTACGGCTCCATAATAAATATGAGTTCGGTTGTAGGTGTGAATGGTAACGGCGGGCAGTCCAATTATTCGGCTTCCAAAGCCGGACTGATTGGTTTTACCAAATCAGTTGCCCAGGAACTGGGTTCGCGCAATATCCGCTGCAATGCTATAGCCCCTGGATATATAGAAACCGAAATGACTGCAAAACTTTCAGAAGAAGTACGCACGCAATGGGCGGCACAGATTCCACTTCGTCGTGGCGGGAAACCCGAAGATGTAGCACAGGCTTGTATATTCTTTGCATCCGATTTATCGGCTTATGTAACCGGACAGGTTCTGAGCGTTTGCGGCGGCATGAGCACTTAAAACCAGTAAATTACAAATAGAAAAAGCGGGTTCCGGTTATCGGAATCCGCTTTTTTTTAGCCAGCCAAAACTCCATGCCGGAATATTTTACTGTTCGGCTTTATGCTTTATAAAAATAAGTATGAATTTCGGAATCATTCACTTCAGCCGACCAGGCTTCAAAACCGTTGGCTTTAACCTTTTCGATCAAAGGCATTGGGACGAAAGGGGTGATCAACTCGAAAATGCATCCGGGCGCTATATCCGAAGTTTTTTTAATGACTTCAGTCAAAGGGTGCATACCTGCCTGCAACATTTCGCGTGCATCGAGCGATTCGGTAATTTTTTCATCAGCAAACCATGCTGGTTTTGAGAATAAGTCATTGTTTGTAGTCATAATTTCGTTGGTGGGGTTTTGTCCTGCGGCATCGCGCAGGGTATTAATAATAGTATGGAATGGTATATTGCCTACCGCTGCAATTTACTGGAAGGTGGCTACGCGACCTTTGGTGCGCCTGAGTGCAGGATTTTTTAATTTCATAAAAGCAGGGGCAAGGCCGATTCGCAATTCTTCTAATTCAGGGAAGGTCTCGAGAAATTCCCACACCCGGGTTTGCGGGGTAATTGCAGGTTTTATCATCGTTTATTGTTTTAAGGAACAGTTCTTCTTGCTTCTGATATTCATTCCCGGACTCAAGATTACCGGATTACTAACCTGTTGTCGGCAACCGGCTTCCAGCAACCAGTAACCAGAAACTCCATCATGAGGTTCCTTATTTCCCATAGGACAACAACCTCTGTTCCCCCTGGAGCGCACGGAGTTCGGTAAGATCCTGCGAAAATTCAATGGTTCCGAGGTAATTACCCGTTTTATCACGCAGCGGCAAATAAGTGATATAAATGAACTTTGGCCCCATCTGAATCCAGAATGGAGCTGCACTTTCCTTCCCGCTTTTGAAGTCGTTCAGGATCTGGTCGACAATATGCATGCTGTGAGGCGGATGGCACATGCGTACGTCGCGCCCGAGGATGGCCCGGTTGCGGTCGAATATGCGGTGCTGGCCCTGGGTGAAGAATTTTACCTTGTCGTGTTTGTCGACAAAGGTTACATCAATTGGCAGGGTATTCAGAAGTACCGAGAGTTCTTCAACCGAAAAACTTCCGCTTGCCAGTCGCACGATTCCCCCTGAAAACTCATTTCGCAGATCTGCTAAAGTAAATTCAATATTTTCCGGCAGCCATTCATCAGTGGGGTCGTACAGGCAATAACCAATTTCATTAGTCTGCTTCAGAATATCATACCATTCCTGCTCAGTGAGCTCGTCCATAGCCATTGGAAGAAGTATTTCATCTTCCTTCATAATCATATCGGTTACTGATTTTGAAGCCGGAGCCAGAACTATTTCAATAATGTCAGCCAACTCAAGTGCGGTTGCACCATGGGCATTCTGCAGGACTTCAATTGCATTTCTGAGCGAATCACGGGTCTCGTCATGTTTCCCCCACATTACAGTTGGCGGGCCGGTTATTCCTTTAGCCTCAAGGTAGGGGAACAGCAGGTTTTCCTTGCGTCGGTAATGTTTATCGACATCCGACAGTGCATTAAAAACGCCAAGCATCTGCATTACACTATCGTCTCTATTTTCATCCGGCTTATCCGCAGCTGTTCTTTTTACTGATTCATACAGACTGCTGAGTATTAAGACCTGTTTTTCAAGTTCACGGTTCTCTTTTTTAAAAGTATCAACCGGATGACCAGCAGGTATAGGTTTTGCCCCCGAATGATCAATATTGCCATCGAGCACCATCGAATGGATATCACATAAGCGCAGAACTTCTTCAACGGGAAGGCCTTCTTTTATCAACTCCTGTTCAACTTCCACAACTTCATCATAAGGAATTCCTTTTAGCAGGTTAGCAAGTTGTGTTTTTATGGCTTCAGGTGCTTCACCCTGGTGCAGTTGCAAAATCATGTGTTTCAACAAGGCTTTGCGATTTTCCGAATTGTTAATTAATTCGCTCATTATCAATTTCCTTAATGGGTTTTAGTGTTTCCTTAGTTGCTTTAATCGAAGCGTTTGCTTATTTAGATTAATTCTTCGCAAAGGTATATAATAATTAAGGTACAACAATACCTAAATGTAAAATATTTTTATTTATCTGTTTTACAGAAAATTAAAGGGTCAATTTATTTCCGAAGCGTAATAAATATATATTGGATGTGAGGTTTATGGCATCTGATATTGCTTACGTTTACAATAAAAACCTAAACCAAATTAGTATGAAATTATTGATCTATGTATCCATTTTAATTTTCTCAGTTGTATTGTCAGGAAATATAATTGCACAGGATTGTGGTTTTTATTCCTTAAAAAAAGGGATGGTACTCGGGCACCAGATTTTTTTTGCAAAGGGCAAACTTACCGGGGCAATAAGATCTTCCTGCATGGGAGTGGATAAAATTGGGAAAACAGTGCATTATATATTAAAAAATGAGTATGCCGACGCAAAAAATAAAAATCAGTCGACTCGTGAGTATGATATGAAATGTGAGGATGGTAATTTTTATCTCGACATGAACAGTACGGTTGATCCCAAGTTGATGGAGGCTTTCGAAGGGATGGAAGTTAAAGTGGATGCAAATGATATGATGTACCCGGCTACTTTTGTTGTAAGAAGTGTGTTGCCCGATGCAAACATTAATGTTTCGGCGGGATCAGGTAGTGTCAGTATCATGAATCTTACTATAACAATAACCAACAGGAAGGTTGAGGGCAAGGAATCAGTCACAGTTCCTGCAGACACATTCGATTGCTATAAAATTACTTACGATATTGAAACTAAAATG
>CAISRK010000200.1 GCA_903887815.1 uncultured Bacteroidales bacterium
CATTCAAGTGGGTAAATGCACTTATCCCCGCAAATATAGCTGCGAGATAGAAAAACGCATACCGATTTTCGTCGATTCCACGGCTTAAAAAGTAGAAACTCAAAAATCCCAGGGTCATGACCATGGTTTCCGGGCGGAAAATCATCCCAAATTCAAGCAGTGTATTGTTAGCAAGCAATATCAGGATGCAGAATAATGCAGCGTTCCTTCCAAAAGAGCTTCCCTGGTTTTTGATATATTTGTGGATCAGGAAACCGGTAAGAACAAAGAAAATATAGCTTACTGCGCGGAAAAGATAAAGAGAGGATCCCAGAAATTTATAAATAAGCGAGCCGGTAAGTACAAATAATTTGTGATGGTGGTATTGACGGATTTCCCAGCCAATCCCCATGCCGTCGAGTAAAGTCGATTTCACATACCCGACCTTGTTAAGCCAGTACGATTGCTCTGCCAGTGAGGATTCGTCGGCATTTACGCTTGCAAAAAACAGGCTGTAAATGTATATCCCTAAGAAAGCTAATAGCATAAAAACCAGTATTTTCCGTACCGATATTTTGTTAACATCAATCATCAATCCTCTTGTTTCAGTAAACGTCAAAATTAGGAATAAATTTATTGTTATTCTCCTTCGTCCTGTTTTTCTCGGGTAAAGCTGTATGGCCCAGCAACGAACGCCAGTGAGAATACCTGAATTCCCGACTAGTCCGCCACCGAAAATTTCATATCTTTGCACAATAATTATTTCCCATGGAAACTTCGAGGATTACTTATACAGGCGATCTGCGCACTGAAGCGTTGCATGTTAAATCAGGACAGTTGTTTATTACCGATGCCCCTGTGGACAACCAGGGCAGGGGCGAGGCATTTTCGCCAACCGACCTTCTGGCTACTTCGCTGGGTGCATGCGCCATCACGGTTGTGGGTATTGCCGCCCGTACACACGGGTTCAACGTGGATGGAACTGAAATAAAAATCACTAAGATCATGGCTTCCGACCCGCGCCGGGTTGGCGAAGTGATTGTTGAAATGAATTTTCCCGACATTAAATACACCGATAAAGAGAAAAGTATCATCCGCCATACCATTAATACCTGTCCTGTTAGTCAAAGCCTGAATCCGGATCTGAAGCAGACATTTATCCTCAATTTTGCCGGCTGAAATGGAACCTAAAATTGCTCCCGGCATTGAAGGGGAAAAGGAAATAACTGTAACACCAGTGCTGCTGGCTAAAGCGTATTGTTCAGTTACAATTGATGTGTTTGCAACGCCATCCATGATCACATTGATGGAACAAACTGCCATGGAAAGTGTGGCCGATTTGCTTCCCGAAGGGTTAGTTACCGTTGGGACCGAAGTTTCGGTCAAACATTTTAACGCCACCTTGTTGGGCAAGGCGGTTAGCTGCAAGTCAAAAGTTATCCTGGCCGAGGGGAAGAAAATAGTTTTTGAAGTGGAAGCAAGCGACGTCAGAGGTTTGATTGGAAAAGGAGTACATACACGTTATATTGTTGATAAGCAATTGTTTATTGACGGACTGAAGTAAACAG
>CAISRK010000201.1 GCA_903887815.1 uncultured Bacteroidales bacterium
CACCTGTGACTTTGCTCCAGTTGATATCATTTTCAATTCTTTGACTGAAAAAGGGAATCGAAAACACAACCATCCAGATCACAATAAATACGATCAGTTCGATTTTGCGTATATTCAGTATTTTCTCCCTCATCGTTCAGGATCCGGTAATTCATGTTTCAATCGCAAAGGTATAACCGGCTGCATGCAATAGCAAACTATTTCGACAGATAACTATAATTGATCAGCAGAATACAGATCCGTATAAGTGAACGGGAAAAGTTCATTATTCAAAAGATCTGCAAAAAAAAATTTCAATCCGGTTTCCACCGTGAATAAAAATAGGCTGGTCTATTTTACCTAATCTAAGGTGTAAGGTTTGACCGATCAATTTTCACAAGTCAGCGAGGATATCTCCGTATATGTATAATACATTTCGAAGACCACTTCAATGCACATTTATTAACCATAAAACAATATAATTTTGTAACAATGCTGACATTGGAACGTCATATCCTCAAAACACTTTTATACCCGTGCGCCCGATTTTTTTAATTCTTATTTTTCTGCCTTTCTTTGCTTTTACTCAAAGTAAATCCTATACTACGCATAAAATAAATCCAAAGCCTCCGGTACTCGATGGCAAACTCGACGATGGCTGCTGGGCGCACGCCGAATGGAGTGGTGATTTTGTACAATTCGAACCCTACGAAGATTCACTTCCAAGCCAGAACACTCAATTTGCAATACTTTACGATGACAATAATATTTATGTGGCAATAAAAGCATTTGACAGCGAACCTGATAAAATCAATAAACGTCTGACCAGGCGCGATGATGGTGATGGCGATTGGGTCGGGGTAATTATTGACAGTTACGAGGATAAACTTACCGCATTCGGATTCACAGTTACAGCAGCAGGTTCAAAGGTCGATATGATCTTTACCAATGATGTGAACACCGATGATAGCTGGGATCCGATCTGGTACGTTAAAACAAGTTCTGATGCCACGGGCTGGTTTACCGAGATGCGGATTCCGCTTTCGCAGCTTCGGTTTACCAAAAAGGATAGTTACAAATGGGGCGTTGAAGTCGCACGGTTTGTATACCGCAAAAGTGAGCTATCCTTATGGAGCCCTTTACACAAGAGTGCAAATAAAATGGTAAGCGATTTCGGAACTCTTGAGGGGATCAGCAATATCTCGCCAAAGAAAGATATTGAACTATTCCCGTTTGCACTCAGCAAATACTCACTCTCAGAAAAAGAAGGTAGGAACCCGTTTGCCACCGGTAAAGAAACATCGTTTTCGGCAGGTCTCGACGGAAAGGTCAGTATCACCAACGACCTTACGCTAAACTTTTCCGTCAACCCCGACTTCGGCCAGGTTGAAGCAGATCCTTCTCAGGTAAACCTATCGGCATTCGAAACATTTTACCCTGAAAAAAGGCTTTTTTTTATCGAAGGGCGCAATATCTTTAATTTCCGAATGACCTCTGGCGATGGCGACGGCTCGAGTACAGGCATGTTTTATTCACGTCGCATAGGGCGTTCTCCCCATTTTGAACCGGATCTCGCTGATAATGAGTATGCCGATATTCCTAAAAATACAAGTATACTGGGAGCTTTTAAATTATCCGGCAAAACCCGAAATGGCACATCAATCGGTGTTCTCGAGTCAATCACGCAGCGTGAAGTTGCCGAAATTGATAAAAACGGTGTCCGTAGCGATTACCCTGTCGAACCTCTGACAAATTACTTGGTAGCCCGGATTGAACAGGATATTGATAAGGGGAACACTGTTGTTGGTGGCCTTTTCACGGCCACCAACCGCAAAATTGACGACGACAATTTTCTGACTTTGCCTGCTTCAGCTTATACAGGAGGTGCTAATCTGACTCATTACTGGAAAAACAAGAACTACTTTTTCTCTGTAAAAGGAATCATCAGCAGCATATATGGTTCTACCGAATCAATGACCGAACTGCAAACCACTTCAACACATAATTTTCAGCGCCCTGATGCTACTCACTTTGAGGTCGACAGCTCACGGACAAGCCTGAGCGGGCACGGAGGAACCCTGGAATTCGGAAAATTCGGAGGCGGACACCTGAGGGTATTATCATGGGTAACATGGTCGTCGCCGGGGCTCGATTTCAACGACCTGGGATTTATGCAGCAATCCGATAATATTCAGCAGGTAGCATGGTTCGGATATAACGAATGGCAACCCAAAAGCTTTTATAATTACTTTAACTTTGGTGGCGATATTTATACGGGTTGGAATTTTGCCGGTCAAAACATATACAAAGGACTGGAAGGGAATGCTAACCTGCAGTTTAAAAATTACTATTCCATTTATACTGGTTTCAACATGTCAGGAAACTCTTTGTCCGCTTACGACTTGCGCGGGGGCCCTATGCTTAGGATTCCGCAAAGTTTTACTTACAGGATAGGTTTCGACAGCGATCAGCGGAAAAAACTGCAGGCAGGAATTTACCTGATGAAACGTTGGAGTGAATATGATAATTCAAACTATCAACTGCTTCAATTTTCGCTCACTTACAAGCCGGTTAATACGGTTTCATTTTCAATTTCGCCTGAATACGCCATAGGCGAGGATAACCTTCAATATGTAACCACTATCGAAGGTGATGCTCCCGACAATTATATTATGGCTCACCTTTACAGCGAACAGTTTTCGGTTGCAGCAAGGATTAATGTAGGGATAACACCCGATATGTCAATTCAATACTACGGGCAACCCTTCTTTTTCGCTGGCAACTATTCGGATTTTAAAAAAATAACTGATCCTGACGCCCCTCAATATAACAACCGTTTCCATGAATTTACACCAAATGAAATTCATTTCAACTACGAAACAGAGGAATATGAAGTTGATACAAATGGAAACAGAACCGATTTCAGTTTCGAAGACCCTAACTTTCATTTCCTGCAATACAGGTCGAACCTGGTATTCAGGTGGGAATACAAACCCGGTTCCACCTTTTTCGTTGTGTGGTCGCAGGGACGAACTACCGATGGGCCCAAAGGCGAATTCATGTTTAACGACTATGCGAAAGAACTTCACAGCACATTCCCGCAGAACGATTTTCTTATTAAACTATCATACGCTATAATCTTTTAGCATGCTGATGTATCGCCATTATCAGTGAGCTGAAAAGATCAGCACATATATCTAAAAATATACCATATATTATTCATTTACTGATAGTTAACTTTTTAACTATTTAATATAATTGTTGATAAATTCTTGTCATCCGGAAAGCCATTTTCCCGATTTTCTCAAATAAAATACTTACCTTTGCCATGCATTAATGTTTGAATTGCAACAAATTGATTATGAGCGAATTAGAAAATAATATGAATGCCAGTGGAATTGGCAACGGGAATGGGAATGGCACTTACACAGCTGACAATATCCAGGTACTTGAAGGACTTGAAGCAGTGCGGAAACGCCCTGCCATGTATATTGGCGATATCAGTGTTAAAGGATTGCATCACCTTGTTTACGAAGTAGTTGACAATTCAATTGACGAGGCATTAGCCGGCTACTGTAACCAGATTTACGTTACAATACTTGCCGACAACTCTATCCGGGTAACGGATAATGGTCGTGGTATCCCGACCGATATGCACGAAAAGGAAAAGAAATCGGCACTCGAGGTTGTAATGACCGTGCTTCATGCCGGGGGAAAATTCGACAAAGGATCCTATAAAGTATCGGGAGGTCTTCACGGAGTTGGTGTATCGTGTGTAAATGCGCTTTCAATTATGCTGAAAGTTACTGTTCACCGCGACGGTAAAGTCTTTGAGCAGGAATATTCGCAGGGTAAGCCTTTGTATGCTGTCAGGGTTGCCGGCGAAAGCGATCACACAGGGACAACCGTACATTTTAAACCTGATAATACAATTTTCATCACCGAAACCTACGATTTCAATATCCTGGCAGCCCGCCTGCGCGAACTCGCTTTCCTTAATAAGGGAATTGAACTCACACTGGTTGATGAGCGCGAGAAGGACGACGACGGAAATTTCATACAGGAAGTGTTTTTCTCCACAAGAGGCCTTGTCGATTTTATCGAATACCTCGACGAAACACGCGAAAAACTCATCCCGGAGCCAATCTTCATGGAAGGCGAGAAAAACGAAATCCCGGTTGAGCTCGCTATGATGTACAACACATCATTTACTGAAAATATACATTCTTACGTAAACAATATTAATACCCACGAAGGCGGCACCCACCTGGCCGGCTTCCGTCGTGCGCTTACACGCACTTTGAAATCTTATGCCGAAAAATCGGGCATGCTCGATAAAATCAAGTTTGATATTGCCGGCGACGACTTCCGCGAAGGCCTTACGGCAGTGATTTCATGTAAGGTTATGGAACCGCAGTTCGAAGGCCAGACCAAAACCAAGCTTGGAAACAATGAAGTAATGGGCGCTGTTGACCAGCTTGTTGCCGAAATGCTCAATTACTACCTCGAAGAACATCCGCGTGAAGCTAAAATGATCGTGAACAAGGTTATACTGGCAGCCACGGCACGCCATGCCGCCCGTAAAGCCCGCGAACTGGTTCAGCGTAAAAATGTACTTTCAGGATCAGGCCTGCCAGGCAAGTTATCCGACTGCTCTGAAAATGATCCATCGCTATGTGAGATTTACCTGGTCGAGGGTGATTCTGCAGGTGGCACAGCCAAACAGGGCCGTGACCGGAAATTCCAGGCTATACTGCCGCTCAGGGGTAAAATCCTGAACGTCGAAAAAGCCATGCAACACCGTATTTACGACAGCGAAGAAATCAAGAACATGTTCACCGCATTCGGTGTAATTATCGGTACCGAAGAGGACAGCAAGGCACTTAATCTCGACAAACTCCGCTACCACAAGATCATTATAATGACCGATGCCGATGTGGACGGAAGCCACATTGCCACCCTTATTCTTACTTTCTTCTTCCGCTACATGAAAGAACTGATCGAAAACGGGTATGTGTATCTTGCCACACCTCCGTTGTACCTTATAAGAAGAGGAAATACCGAACGCTATTGCTGGAATGAAGAAGAGCGTGTTAAATTAATTTCCGAATGGTCGAAGGACGGATCCGAAAAAGGAATACACATTCAGCGGTATAAAGGTCTTGGTGAAATGAATGCCGAACAGTTGTGGAGCACGACCATGAATCCCCAGTTCCGTACGCTAAGGCAGGTAACTATCGAAAACGGATCGGAAGCCGACCGCATTTTCAGTATGCTTATGGGCGATGAGGTACCTCCACGCCGCGAGTTTATCGAAAAGAATGCCAAGTACGCAAATATCGACATATAGATACATGCCACAGATTACATCAAAAAAAAAGACAGGTTAAACCTGTCTTTTTTTGTTTTCATTATCAGGCAATAGCTAGGCGTTGCTGATAGCCCTATTGAGGAAAGCCATAAAGGGCTGAAGTTCTTTTACCATTTCAATAAGTTGCTTACGGTAGTCACCTGACGTTACTGCAGTATCCTGGAAAACCCGCGATACGATATACGAGCGGTATTTAAGCAAATCAACATCCGGAAAATCAACCGGGAAATCCTTTGGAGGTTTCTTCAACTTGTCGAAATCGCCAAGCTGGTCAAAATGCTTATGAAACGAAGGATCAGAAAGTATTCCCTTGAATTCATCACTATGGTAATAAACTTCGTTGCGGAGGAGTTTCAGCACATCCGGCGGCGGCATATACACCCCGCCTGCCAGCATCGATTCGCCCGGCTCGAAATGGAAATAATAACCCGGGAACGAGCTCTTGCGACCACCGCGGGCAACGAAAGCCCCGAAATTTGTTTTGTAAGGTGATTTATCCCCACCAAAGCGCACATCCCTGAAAATACGGAACATACAATCTTTCACCGATGGGGTTTGCAACAAAGGATCAATTGCAGAAATCGCAACTATCATTTCTGATACAAAACTTTCAACTTCTTTTTTCGAATCATCGTACCATTTTTTATTTTGCTGGAACCACTCACGGTTGTTATTCACTTTTAACTGTGTGAGGAATTCCAGAACCAGGGCTATATCCATTTTGAAATTTGTTTTTAGAGTATTGTATCACAAAAATAGGTCAATTTTGTTCAGAAGGTTAAGTCAATTTTAAATCTCTATATAATTCCCAGCCTTATGCAACGAATATTTCTTTGTGTTTTTCGCATCTTCTTCGAGTCCTTTGCGGTATACATTTTCCCTAAGATCACAATTAAAGTATAAAACTCAGCTTAGGCGTCAATCAAAATTACACTTGAATAAAGGAAATATTTGTCGGGAATATCCTATTTTTCACTATATTAGTGCCAAAATAAGTTTGTATGAAAGCAAACTTTATACTATTTATACTATTCCTTATTTTAAACTCCACAGTCGCATCCGGCGAATGGATCGCAAAGGGCGGACGCTCAGCTTCGATGGGCTATGCATCAGCAGCTGTAAGTGATTTCTGGAGCATAAATAACAACCAGGCCGGGATGGCTTTCTATGAGAAAACTGCAGCAGGCATTTATTATGAAAACCGTTTCCTTGTCAATGAACTGGCTACCCAATCCGGTGCGTTTACATATAAAACAAAATATGGCATGCTGGGAGCATCAATAGAGTACTCCGGCGATGCCGATTACAATACGACCACGGCCGGAATTGCCTACGCTATGAAACTCGGCACCCGCTTTGCGGCAGGAATTCAACTCGACTATATAAGAACTTCACTTGGTGAGGAATATGGCAAACGCAGCAATGTTACTTTCGATGCCGGTATGATTATCAAACTTACGGAAGAACTAACATTCGGAGTACATACATTTAATCCTGTACACGTTAAACTCTCGGAATACAACAATGAAAGGATTCCTGTTATCATGAATGCCGGTTTTGGTTATACCTTTTCCGATAAACTTATACTTACTGCCGAAGCTTATAAAAACAGCGAATTCCCTATGGAATTCCGCACCGGAGCTGAATATAAACTAAATAAGATTGCTTTTGCACGCATCGGGCTGAGTACTAACCCGGCGCGGATTACTTTCGGTTTTGGTATGCAAATGAAAAACATTACACTCGACCTATCCTCGTCAATCCATAATGAACTCGGTTATTCGCCGCAGGCTTCGTTACAGTTTGCATTTTAACAAGCAATTTAAGTTCACAGCGAAATGCTACAACTCCGTTTCAGTCTTATTTCGATATACTTGCTATTGGCAGCAGCAACTGCAATGGCCAAGGACCCGGATACAACAAAATATACCGGAGCCGAAGAAATCGAACAGCAGATCGAAAACCTTGCCGAACGTTCGGAAGTTGAAATGGACTACAGCGACTGGACAGAAGAAATAAACCTGCTTCGCCAGCGCCCTGTAAACCTGAACTCAGGCGATGAAAACGAACTGCGTCGGCTTTTTTTTCTGAATGAGCTGCAAATCAGCAACCTTCTCGAATATACCAGGAAATACGGTAGCATGGCAAGTATTTTCGAGCTTCAGCTGATCGACGGGTTCAATGAGAAACTTATTTCACAGATTATACCTTTTGTTTCACTATCTCCTTATGTGCCGGAAAAATTCTCCTTGAAAAGAGCTGTAAAGTACGGTGGAACTGATGTTATGCTCCGCTTCCTGCGTGTGTTGCAGGAGCAGCAGGGATATAAAAACGTAAGTGATTCCGTCCGGAAGGCCAGCCCCAACGATTATTATCTCGGCGACCAGAATGGCTTGTTTTTCAGGATTCAGTATTCTTACAAGGACTACCTCAAACTAGGCATCACAGGCGAAAAGGATGCAGGTGAACCTTTTCTTCCCGAATCCGATACGCTGAAAAAGGGATTTGATTTCTATTCGGTTCATTTTTTCCTGAAAAATATAGGGATTGTAAAACAACTGGCTATTGGTGATTACCATATACAGTTCGGTCAGGGTTTAAATGCCTGGTCAGGATTTGCTACGGGGAAATCAGCCGGATCGATTATAATGAGGCGGAGGGCTCCTGCATTGAGGCCGCATGCTTCGTCGAACGAGTATTCATTCCTGAGGGGAATTGCAGCCACGGTTGCATTGGGGAAATTTGATCTTACTGCATTTTACTCCAACCGCAAAGTGGATGCTAATCTTATTGCGGCCGATTCGTTAACTTCCGAAGAAGATTATGTAACATCCCTGCAGCAAACCGGATATCACCGCACCCCGGCCGAACTTGCCGATAAAGGTGCAAACCGCGAAACTATGCTTGGTGGCCACCTGGCATGGAATGGGCAGCGGTTGAGAGCAGGGCTTACACTTTTCCATGTAAATTATGCCATCCCGTTCGAAGCCGGCAACGAAATCTATAAAAAATTCCAACCCGTACTTAACGTAAACACTTATGCGGGGTTTGATTACAGTTACAACTACCGGACACTCACGCTCTATGGTGAAGCCTCCAGGCAGCTGGATGCAGGAACCGCATTTCTACAGGGGCTTTCGTTCAGTCCCGATCCAAGGTTTGCTATTGCCATGGTATACCGCAATTACCCGAAAAATTATTTCAATACTTTTAGTGCAGCATTCGGCGAAAGCAGTTCAAATACAAACGAAGAAGGATTGTACCTGGGATTGGTCGCATCGCTATTCAAACAAATTACACTTAGTGCTTATGCTGACATTTTCCACTATGAGTGGCTTCATTACAGGGTTGACGCTCCCTCCTCAGGACAAGAGTATTCAGCGCAGGCAACTTACAACATTTCGCGTAGGGGCGACCTGATTTTCGGGTTCAGGCAAATGAACAATCCCTTGAATTATAGTCTCATGGGTGAAAAAACAAATCTTGTCGCGGAGTCGGAACGTATGTATTTCAGGGTGCAATTGAATTACCAGGCATTGCCCTGGTTTAAAGTTCAAAGCCGGATTGAGATTACCGGGCGTGAAGTTTCTCAAAAAAACCGTGAAAAAGGCTATCTTATTTACCAGGGCTTCCAGGTAAAACCTCTAGAGAAAAACTGGACGCTGAATTTCAGGTACCTGCTGTTCGATACCGACTCGTACGATACCCGTTTGTATGCATACGAAAATGATGTTCCATATTCATTTTCAGTTCCGGCTTTCTCAGGAAAAGGCAGCCGGTTTTATATCATGCTGAATACAACTTTGTATAAAGACCTTTCGCTTATTTTACGATATGCCCAATCCTGGTATTCCGACAGAAATGCAATCAGCAGCGGACCGGACCAGATTGATGGAAACAGCAAATCAGATTTTAAAGCAGTGTTGAAATTTAAACTTTGAAACCAAAAACTTAGTCGCACGAATGAAGAATAAACTTGGCATGTAGCAATTAAATGTTATTTTTGTTCACTCAAGTACTTTAACTAATAAATTTAAAACTTAACCTTCATTTTATGTTTAAAAATCATCCGAAAGGACTCTTGTCGGCCGCCTTAGCAAATATGGGTGAGCGTTTTGGTTTCTACATTATGATGGCAATTTTGGTGCTGTTCCTGCAAGCAAAATTTGGACTTTCTGATGTAAAAGCAGGAATTATTTATTCTGTATTCTATTTCTCAATTTATATGCTAGCTTTGGTTGGTGGAATAATTGCTGATAGAACCAAAAATTTTAAAGGAACAATTTTAGTAGGTCTTATATTAATGGCTTTAGGCTATTTAGTAATAGGAATTCCTACAACTACTCCTGTCCCTGCAAATAGTTATTTCTTGTTTTTGTCATTATCTTGTTTTGGCCTGTTTGTTATTGCCTTAGGAAATGGACTTTTTAAAGGAAATTTACAAGCTTTGGTGGGACAGATGTACGATAATCCTCAATATTCTAAATTGAGAGATTCTGGTTTTCAATGGTTTTATATGTTCATTAATGTTGGAGCTATTTTTGCCCCAATAGTTGCTGTTGGTGTTAGAAACTGGTGGGTGCAATCGCACGGATTTGTTTACAATGCCACACTGCCTGAACTTTGCCACGCTCACCTTTTGGGGACTAATGTTACTAATTTAACTCAATTGGCAGCAGAAGCAGGATATAAAGGAACTGATATGACGGCTTTTGCAAATGAGTATTTAAATATTTTCACAACAGGTTTTCATTATGCCTTTTTGGTTGCTATTGGAGCCATGGCTATTTCCTTGAGTATTTATTTATTCAATAAAAGCAGATTCCCAAATCCTGCTGATAAAATTAAAAATGCACAAGCAAACAATGCTACAGAGATGGCTGCTACAGAAGTAAAACAGAGAATGTATGCTTTGTTTGCAGTATTTGGTGTTGTTATCTTTTTCTGGTTTTCCTTTCATCAAAACGGCTTAACTCTAACCTTATTTGCAAAAGATTATACCGATTTAAGTGGTCTTAGTCTTAATTTAGGATTCACAACACTTAAAGGAGCCGAACTTTTTCAATCTATTAACCCATTTTTTGTCGTTTTTCTTACTCCAATCATCATAGCCTTCTTTGGCTGGTTGCGTGCCAAAGGAAAAGAACCTTCAACGCCAAAGAAAATTGCAATAGGTATGGGTATTGCTGCACTTGGGTATGTAGTAATGACATTGGGATCGCTCGGACTTCCTTTAAAATCAGAAGTTATTGCTATGGGAGGTCTTCCTGATGCTCAACGTGTTACACCAATGCTTTTGTTGGGTATGTATTTTATTTTAACAATTGCTGAATTGTTTATTTCTCCACTTGGAATTTCTTTTGTATCCAAAGTTGCTCCACCAAAATATCAGGGTATGGCTCAAGGATTGTGGTTGTGTACAACAGCAGTTGGGAATTTATTCTTGTTTATTGGGGCAATTTTCTATAAAAATCTTCCTATTTGGAGCGTTTGGACTTTATTCGTTGTTGCTTGTACCCTCTCAATGTTTACAATGATACTCATGGTAAAATGGCTGGAAAGAGTAGCAAAATAATTCTGTAGTTTTATAAAAGCTATTTATCAAACGTAAAGGCTGTCACTCAAATGGCAGCCCTTATAATTACTTTTGTAGAATGAGCAGAATCAATTCTTTTGCGCCCAAGCGTTATAACAGCTATTCCGAATATTTCAAGCGTGAGTTCGGCACGCGTGTGCAGAAAGTTACCATCGATGCCGGTTTCACCTGCCCGAACCGTGATGGCTCAAAAGGAGTTGGCGGATGCACCTATTGCAATAACGATGCCTTTAATCCCTCCTACTGCCAGCCACATAAGAGCATTACCCAGCAAATCGCCGAGGGAATTGAATTCCACCAGGTGAGGTATAGAAGGGCAAAAAACTACCTTGCATACTTCCAGGCATATTCCAACACGTATGGTTCGCTGGAGCATTTAAAATCTCTTTACGATGAAGCATTAGCATTCCCGGGTGTTGCAGGCCTGGTAATCGGGACCCGACCCGACTGCATCGATGATGCCAAACTGGAATACTTTGCCAGGCTGGCCGAAAAACAGTATGTAATTATTGAATACGGAATCGAATCGTGCTATAACCGGACGCTGGTGCAGATAAACCGCGGGCATACCTGGGAGGAATCGGCAGAAGCTATCCGTAAAACTTCTGCTTATGGAATACACACAGGTGCCCACCTGATTTTCGGGCTACCGGGCGAAACCGAAGAGGATATGCTTGCTGAAGCCGAAATTGTTTCGCAACTACCCCTGGATACAATAAAGTTTCACCAGCTGCAGATTATAAAAGATACCCTGATGTTGCAGGAATACCTGGCTGATCCATCTCAATTCAATTTGTTCACACTGGAAAGATATATCGATTTTATTGTGCGTTTCACCGAACGGCTTAACCCGGCATTTGTTATTGAGCGTTTTACAGGCGAGGCTCCTCCCCGATTCCAGGCCGGCCCGATCTGGGGCGGTTTGCGCAGCGATGAAGTTCAGGTTTTAATTGAAAAGGAATTTGAACGCAGGGATAGCTGGCAGGGGAAGAAGATTGGGATGACGGGGGGGGGGAGTTTGTTGAGTGGTCATTCGTGGTCGTTCGATAGTCATTAATGGTCATTCGTGGTCATTAAATAGTCATGCAATGGTCATTCAATAGTCATGCAATGGTCATTCAATAGTCATGCAATGGTCATTCAATAGTCATGCAATAGTTGATAGAAACAGAAACCAGTGACCAGAAACCAGAAAACTGATTTTGTCAGCTGTTCACAACCATTCTATAGCCGATATTATGGATATTCTCAATTTTAACCGATGGATCGGCCTTGAGGAGTTTGCGTAAGCGTGAAATAAATACATCGAGGCTCCGGGATGAAAAGAAATGATCATTCCCCCACACTTTGTTCAATATATCATCCCGCTTAAGTATGCTACCCCGGTGCGACGAAAGAAAAGCGAGAAGTTCGGCTTCCCGGTGCGTAAGCGAATGGGTAAGCTGTCCATTGGTAAGTTGCAGCCCTGTTTGTGAAAAAGTAAAACTCCCTATGCTTGTTGAGGCTTCTTTTGAACGATGCGAATCGATACTACTACGTTTTAGGAAAACTTCGATTTTCAGAATCAGCTCCTCGATACTGAAGGGTTTTGTGATATAGTCGTCGGCACCCAGCTGAAGTCCGTATATTTTATCGTCGAGCGTCGATTTGGCTGAAAGGAAAAGGATTGGAACAGCTTCGTTTTTCTCCCTGATTTTGCGGGCCAGCGTGTATCCATCAATTTTCGGAAGCATTACATCGAGAATGTAGAGATCGTAATTCCCCTGTAAAATTTTTTCATATGCTGTAATGCCATCGTCGCAGGAATCAATCGTATAACCGGCCCGTTCAAGGTTATCGCGGGTGAGGAACGAAAGCGTAAGGTCATCTTCAACGTATAAAATCCGGGCTTTTGTCATTATTTCAAGGGTTTGGCGTTATTTCAATTACAAAGGTGGTGCCGCTGGACGGCGCAGGATCAAGGCTGATTTTCCAGCGATGGGCTTCGCAGATACTTTTCACGTAGAATAAACCAAGACCAAAACCTTTTACATCGTGAACATTGGCAGTCGGGATGCGATAAAATTTCTCAAAAACCCTTTTCTGGTGAGCTCGACCAATTCCAGGCCCATTATCGCTAACATAAACTAGCAGCTTTTTTGCCTTCTTTACCGTTTTTATTGTAATCACAGGAGTCTCACCAGCATATTTAACTGCATTATCGAGAAGGTTGTAAAAAATATTGGTGAGGTGCATACGATCGCCGGCAACGGTTCCCGGATCGGGAGCCAGGTCGCAGGTGATTTTAACCTTTTCGGCATGGTTGGCGAGGCAGTTAGCGACTGCCTGTCCTATGATTGCATTTATATCCAGCAGTTCCATACGCAGATGAAAGCCGCTTTTTTCGATACGGGCAATCTGCAACACTTTATCAACCTGGTCGTTAAGACGGTTTACCTCCTGTTTAATAACCGAACCGTATGTGATAATCCTGGCAGGTTCATCAATTGAAGCAGGATTCGAAATAACATCGGCAGCAATATTAATACTTGCAATTGGAGTCTTAAACTCATGAGTCATGTTATTGATGAAATCGCGCTGTAATTCCGACAATTTCTTCTGCTTCAGGATGACAAAAATAGAATATGCAAAGAAAATAACCGAAACTACCAGTATCCCGACCAGGAAAAACCAGATCGTCATGTCGCCGGCTATTGTATTACTTAGTAGTGGAAAATTAACACCGAAATAGTAATTGTACCCCCTGTATTTGGGCAAATCGACCGATATTGCCCCGGTTTTGACGGTTCCGTTATTAAATACGTAATTGCCGTATTCCATAACATCGGTCTCGCAATTGTAAATACCGTACTCGAAATCGGTTTGGATATTGTATTTATTAAACTCTGTCTTAAGGTAATGTTCAAGAATATTGGCATCCAGTTCGCTGTTAACATCCACAACAAAATAATTCGACGAAAGCTGCCTTACTGGATTTGGGGTGGACGGTGTGGCATTGTTGAACTTATAAATTTTGGATGCAACATTGCGTAGGCAGATGGTTACAGTTTGGGCAAATTGTTTTTCTTTATTACTCCATTCCTTGTTCATGAAATACACCTGCATAGCAATGATGCTGATAATTGCCACAGCACCTAATAGAACAACATACCGGATATGCCTGTACTTCATCGTGAGAGTATGATTTCGGAGGATAAAGTTACGTTATTTTCCGTGAGCGGGCGGTCATTTACATTTCGTTTACATTTTTTTACACTTTGTTTGGATTGTTTTACATTTCATTAACCGGAACCGCCAATAAACGCCGCACCTTTGCATCAAATAATTAAATAAACAGAAAACTATGAAAAACGTACTTTTTATTGCTCTTCTTTTTGTGTTTGGTTTAAGCCAGGCTATTGCACAAACTGCTACTACCCCTGCTGCCAATCCAGCTGCTGCAACTGCTGTTGTTAACCCAAATGCTCCGGTTGCAAAATGGGACAGGACTACTGCTGATTTCGGCGAAATTGAACAAAACATTCCAAAAGAAGCTGAATTCAAACTTACCAATACTGGCAAAGAGCCTTTACTCATCCAGACGGCACGTGCAGGTTGCGGTTGCACGAACCTGAAATATTCACAGGAGCCGGTTCTTCCTGGAAAATTCACCATTATCTCAGCTACATATAATGCTGCTGCTGCTGGCGCCTTTATGAAAAATATCACCGTTACAACCAATGCTGATCCAAACCCGGTTGTACTGTACATCAAAGGAACTGTTATTGTAAAACAGCCTTAATACCGAATACGTAAAAAACCTAAAAGAGGCTTTCCTGTTAGAGGGAAGCCTCTTTTTTTATTCAGTTTCTGATGATTACTTCTTTTGCAGAATAAAACCGGACAGATCGGTTACCAAACCGGCAGCCAATGGCAGGGAAGGATTGCTGTAGGTAGCAATATTCGCCTGTCTGTTGCCTTCAACCGTTCGGAGTATATGATTCATGTTTAATATCAATACCAGTTTCGAACCGGGGTTTGCCCTCGAAAGGCGTTTTGCATCTTCAACACCTACCTGTATATCGTTTGTCCCCTGAATTATAAGCACAGGGATACTAAGTTTCTGTATTTCGGTTTGCGGGTTATATTTAAACCATGAAATCAAATACGGCTGGACACTTTGCCTGAAAAGAGAATTAAGCTTCGGATCAACATTGGCAACTGTTTTTCCTGTCACTAAACTATCTATGACCGGGAAAGCAATATCCTGTAATTCCTTAGGCTGAATACTCAATTGCTCTTTTAACGTTAAATCAGCCGTTTGCCCTACTCCTGCGATTGATACAAACTTATCTGCATTTCCGGCAGCTAACATCCCGATGAGTGAACCTTCGCTGTGACCTATAACAGTGATTCCCGAAAAACGGATATCCTGCTTCAGATACTTTATCCATTCAATAGCATCGTTAACATAGTCGTCGAAGCGAAGGTCAGCTTCGTTTTTCCCGGCAGCTTTGCTTTGGGCGATTCCACGTTTGTCGTAGCGCAGGGAAGCAATGTCGTTTTCTGCAAGACCATACGCGAGCTTCTTATAGGCATCGCATTTCATCATCGGGTTATTGCAATCCCTGTCGGTTGGACCGGAACCTGCGATGATCAGGGCAACCGGCATTTTTGAGAACTTTTTAGGCATTGTCAAAGTTCCGAATATTTGCCCGGTGGCTGTTTGCAGTATGACCTGGCTTTCAACGAAAGTTGTTTCACTACCGGCTGCAATACCCCCGACTTTAGCGGTTTCGGTTTTTGCCCTCGACAGATTTAATGGGAATGTTTTCCCTGCCTGCCTGAAGATTCCTGCAATTGAATCGACAGGAATTAAAGTTCCATCGTATTCAATACCTGCAGCCGCAACTGTGAGTTTTAATCCGGAACCATTAAAAATTGTTGTTGTAACAGGAATACCCATGGCTCCCTGGTCGGGGCTGTCCATGGTAGAACTATATCCGTCAGCTGTTTTAGTGATAGTAAATACAATCCGCAACTGTATTTCCTGAACTTTAAGTATTCCATTCCATTGGCCGGCTATATCCTGTCCTGAAAGTGTTGATGCGGTTAACAGGGCAAGCAGAATTATTGTGTGTTTTTTCATTTCTATACTGTTAATAAATTGTGTGCTTAATTGCTTTACGCGAATAGCAGGG